>CAXFFS010000009.1:0-28137 GCA_964002385.1 uncultured Gammaproteobacteria bacterium
AAAATATTCTCTTTAATGGCCAGGGCTAGCTCTTCTTCAGTTTTGCCCACCCCGGAAAAAACAATATCTTCAGGCTTAGCGCCTGCCTCTAAACACTTTCTAAGCTCATTACCAGAAACTACATCAAACCCACTTCCAAGATCAGCAAGTAATTCAAGTAGATGAATATTAGAATTTGATTTAACTGAGTAACAAACTTTGTCCTCTTCTCTTACAGAAGAAAGGTAGCCATTTAGGTTTTCTTTAAGTTTACTGCCAGAATATACATAAACAGGTGTTCCATATTCTTTAGCTAAATCCTCAAGCGAAACTTCATCAATAAAAAGTTTACCTTCTATCCTATTAAGGCCTTTCATAGACAACACCTTTGAAATAGACGCTTTCTTCAGGCAAATTTAAAGGGCCCCTGTGCCCACATGCTGTAAAGACAAGCAAAGACATGGCTAACACTACAATTATTCGTGACTTTTTATTTACCATTACTTAGTTTCTAAATTTTTAATTATAGAACTTGTAGGCTCCTCTTTGTTTACTGTATAGAAGTGTATTCCAGGAGCACCAAAATGAAGTAACTTCTGACAAAGTTTAGTTATAACTTCCACACCATACATGAAGCGGTCTTCATTATTTGAATATTTTTGCATTCCTTCTTTGAGCCACATAGGGACATTAGCTGAGCAATTTTTAGCCATTCTAACTAGGGCTTCAAAATCATGAATGGGCATTATTCCTGGAATAATTGGTATGGTAACTTTTTCTTTTTCACATTTTTCCATGAACTTGAAATATGAATCTTCTTCAAAGAAGAACTGAGTTATAGCTCCATCTGCCCCAGCATCAACTTTATTCAAAAAATTTTTAAAATCTGTGTTTTCTGACTCTGCATCAGGATGAACCTCAGGATAGGCGGCAACTTCAATAGAGAAACTCCCGTGTGTCTCTTTAATAAACTTTATTAAGTCAAGGGCGTAAGGGAAGTCACCAAATCCGCCGATTCCAGAAGGAAGGTCTCCTCTAAGAGCAACAATTTTTGTAAATCCATGGTCTTTAAACTCATTTAATATTTCTTTGATTACACCCTTTGAGGACCCTATCCCAGATAAATGAGGATAGGCTTTCTGCCCTAGTTTTTTTATGGAAATACAAGTATCAAGAGTTCCTTTTCTGGTTGACCCTGCGGCACCATATGTAACAGAAAAGTATTCCGGAGATAAATGACTTAATCTCTTTGTTAAATCAACTAGGTTCTCTTTACCTTTATCAGTTTTAGGAGGGAAGTATTCAAAACTCGTATTCATGGAGACTTTCCGTAACCGAAATCAAACTAGTATTTGTAAATTTCAGACTTAAAGGGCCCTTCCTTGGGAACATTAATGTAGTCAGCCTGTTCTTTAGACAATTTAGTTATAGTTCCACCAAATCCTTCTACCATATAGCTTGCAACTTCTTCGTCCAGTTTTTTAGGAAGAACCTCAACTTTTATAAGCTCATTTTTTGCTTCGGTATCATTCAAGGAAGCAAATTTTTTCTCATACAAATGCATTTGAGCTAAAACTTGATTGGCAAATGAACCATCCATGATGCGTGAAGGGTGTCCAGTTGCATTGCCTAAATTTACAAGCCTTCCCTCAGAAAGCAATAGTAGATAGTCATCACTTTCCAGGTTTGGGACTTCCCCTGCCTTGGTGTCTCTAAAAATTTTATGTACTTGTGGCTTAACTTCTTCCCAAGCCCATTCATCACGCATGAATTGAGTATCTATTTCAGTATCAAAGTGACCTATATTGCAGACAACAGCTCCTTTTTTTAGAGCTCTCAACATGTGTCTATCGCATACCTTGTAGTTCCCAGTGGTAGTTACAAGCAGATCTGTGTCCTCTAACAACTCTTTGTTCATTGAATCTGGACTGTTATTACTTTCTCCATCTCTATAAGGCGAGACTACTTCATACCCATCCATACAGGCCTGCATTCCACAGATAGGATCAATTTCACTAACCCTAACTATCATCCCTTCCTGCTTTAAGCTCTGTGCAGAACCCTTGCCGACATCCCCGTAACCAATTACTAATGCTTTTCTACCGGCTAAAAACATGTCTGTTCCTCTTTTTATTCCATCGTTAAGACTGTGACGCGTTCCATACTTATTGTCATTTTTAGATTTGGTAACAGAATCATTAACATTGATTGCAGGTACTTTTAATTTATTCTGATTTATCATTTCTTGAAGCCTAACTACTCCAGTAGTGGTTTCTTCCGTTATGCCGTGAATCTTTTCTAGTATCTGGGGGTATTTATCGTGAGCCATAGCCGTTAAATCTCCACCATCATCTAAAATCATATTTGCTTCCCAAGGCTCGCCATTTTTTAAAATTGTTTGTTCAATACACCAGTCAAATTCTTCTTCGGATTGACCTTTCCAAGCAAATACAGGAACTCCAGATTTGGCTATAGCAGCTGCCGCATGGTCCTGAGTTGAGAAAATATTACAACCAGACCACCTGACTTCTGCACCTAAACTGGTGAGAGTCTCTATTAAAACTGCAGTCTGTATGGTCATATGTATACAACCCAGTATCTTGGCTCCTTCAAGTGGCTTTTCTGCTGCATATCTCTCTCTCAACTTCATCAGAGCCGGCATTTCAGACTGAGCTATCACAATTTCTTTTCTTCCCCAATCAGCAAGGGAAATATCTGCTACCTTATAGTCTTGCTTTTCGTTACCCATTTTGTTCCTCAATAATTAAGAAGCCTTTAAAGTTTCTGCTTTATCAGTTTTTTCCCAGGAGAAGCCCTCTTCTTCTCTGCCAAAATGACCATAAGCAGCTGTTGGTTGATAGATTGGTCTTTTTAAATCTAACATTTCTATTAACTGCCTTGGTCTCAAATCAAAATTTTCTCTTATTAAGTTAGATATATCATCTTCTTCTACGATTGCAGTTCCAAAAGTATTTACACTAATTGAGGTAGGTTCAGCTACTCCAATTGCATAAGAAACTTGTATCTCGCATTTTTCTGCCAGACCAGCTGCAACTATATTCTTGGCAACATATCTACAAGCATAAGCTGCTGAACGATCAACTTTTGAAGGGTCCTTTCCAGAGAAAGCACCTCCACCATGTCTTGCCATGCCTCCATAAGTATCAACTATAATCTTTCGGCCCGTGACTCCACAGTCTCCTTCAGGACCTCCAATCTCAAATTTACCCGTTGGATTTATAAAAAACTTAGTTTCTTTATTAAGCCAGTTTTGCGGAAGAATAGGCTTGATGATTTCTTCCATGACGCCTTCCCTAAGATTTTTTTGAGAAATATCTGGATCGTGCTGTGTAGAAAGAACCACAGCTGATATAGATTCTGGCTTTCCATCCTCTCCATAAACAAAACTCACTTGGCTTTTAGCATCAGGCCTAAGCCAATTTAACTTACCAGATTTTCTAATAAAAGCTTGTTGCTCAACCAATCTGTGAGAATAAGTAATGGGAGCGGGCATTAAAACCTCAGTTTCATTAGTTGCATAACCAAACATTAAACCCTGATCTCCAGCTCCTTGTTCTTTGTCTTCTCCTTCTCCTACATTCACCCCTTGAGCAATATTGGTAGACTGTTTCCCGAGGAAATTGATTATTTCGCAGGTGTTCCCATCACATCCAACTGAAATGTCGTTATAGCCAATATCACATATAACTTTTCTAACAACAGCCTCTAGATCAGGATCAGATTTGCTAGTAATTTCTCCTGCTAGAACAACTAAGTTATCTTTTACTAAAGTCTCACAGGCCACCCTTGATTCAGGGTCGTCTGTAAGCATTGAGTCTAAAACAGCGTCAGAAATCTGATCTGCCATTTTATCTGGATGACCTTCAGAAACTGATTCTGAAGTAAAAACCTTATACTCAGACATAGTATTCGCTTATCTCCGCTTTAAAAGGACGGGCATTCTAACCTCTATTTATAGCTTTTATCCAATTTTAGAGCTTTAAATGTGTACACTCTTTTTAGAATCGGACAAAATACTCTACCAAAATAAGGCAAATGTCCAAAAGTATAGATTTAGCAAACGCGATTAGGGTCCTCTCCATGGATGCTGTGGAGAAAGCTAAATGTGGCCATCCCGGTATGCCCATGGGGATGGCAGATATAGCTGAAGTCCTTTGGAGAAATCATCTCAAGCACAATCCAAATAATCCAAAATGGGTTAATAGAGATAGATTTGTCCTTTCAAATGGACATGGATCTATGCTTCTTTATAGCCTGCTTCATTTAACAGGTTATGACCTTTCAATGGATGAGATAAAAAGTTTTAGGCAGCTTGGATCAAAAACACCAGGTCATCCAGAGTTTGGAGTCACACCCGGAGTAGAGACTACCACTGGACCTTTAGGGCAAGGACTGGCCAATGCTGTCGGCATGGCCATTGCCGAAAAATTACTTTGTTCAAGGTTTAATAATGAAGAGCTCACAGTTATAGACCACTTTACTTACGTTTTCTGTGGAGATGGATGCCTGATGGAGGGCATAACTCATGAAGCATGTTCTTTAGCGGGAACCTTGAAGCTAGGAAAGTTGATAGCTGTATATGATGATAATGAAATTTCTATAGACGGAGAGGTTGCTGGGTGGTTTACGGAAGACATACCTAAAAGGTTCGAGTCTTATGGCTGGCATGTAATTCCAAATGTAGATGGCCATGATTCGAGCAGGATTAATGAAGCATTTGAACAAGCAAAGGAAAACCTAGATCAACCAACTATAATTTGTTGCAAGACCAAGATTGGTAAGGGATCTCCCAATAAAGCAGGTACGGCCAGTGCTCATGGCTCAGCATTGGGAGAGGAAGAAATAGCGCTATCCAGAAAAGAATTAAATTGGGAATATCCCCCCTTTGTTATTCCTGATGAAATTTATTCTGGGTGGGATGCAAAAGATATAGGGAATTCAAAAGAAGGAGAATGGCAGAAATTATTCCAAAGCTATGAAATTAAATACCCTGATCTTGCTAGAGAACTTACACGATCTTTATCTAATGAGTTACCAGATGATTTTGTACATCAAATTGATAAATTTATTAATGACCTTCAGGGAACACAAGAGGATATGGCTTCAAGAAAGTCTTCTGAAGTTGTTTTAAACTTTTTGGGTCCTTTATTACCAGAATTAATAGGTGGATCAGCAGATCTAAGTGGTTCAAATAATACGAGATGGACTGGAACTAAAGCGATTAATGAATCAATGGCTGATGGAAATTATATATATTATGGGGTAAGAGAGTTTGCAATGACCGCAATTGTTAACGGTCTTGTCTTACACGGAGGTGTTAGGCCTTATGCTGGAACTTTTTTAACTTTTTTAGATTATGCTAGGAATGCTGTCAGATTGGCTGCCTTGATGGAGATACCCTCCATATTTATCTACTCCCATGATTCCATAGGACTTGGAGAGGACGGTCCAACCCATCAACCAATAGAACATTTAGCAAGTCTTAGGTCTACCCCTGGTCTAGAGACTTGGAGGCCTTGTGACACGGTTGAAACTGCGGTTTCATGGAAAGAAGCCTTATTAAATAAAAATAATCCGACAGCCATTATTCTTTCAAGACAAACCCTTAAAGCTCAAGGTAGAAACCAAAACCAGCAGGATTTAATAGAAAAAGGGGGATATATTCTTCGTGATTCAGAAAACAAACCCAATTTGGTTATCATTTCTACCGGCTCAGAATTGGGAGCAGTTATAGAGGCAGTTCAAGAATTAGACCCAGAAAAAAATATTCGTGTGGTTTCCATGCCATGCTCAGAAAGATTTGATCAGCAAAGTGAAGATTACAAAGAAAAAGTTTTGGGCAAGGAAGTGCCTAGACTAGCCGTAGAGGCTTCTTACGAAGATTGGTGGATAAAGTACGTTGGGTTACAAGGAAAGGTTGTAGGAATGACAGAATTTGGAGAATCTGCTCCTGGAGATGTCTTACAAAAACATTATGGTTTTGACAAGGAAAGTCTTATAAAAATCATAGACTCATTACTTTAAATGCATCTTAAAGACTTAACAGATTATCAGCTGTCAGGTAAAAGGGTCATGTTGAGAGCAGACATGAATGTTCCTTTAAAGCATGGAATTATAGCCAATGCTGAAAGAATTGATCGCTCACTTCCTACCATAAAACACATACTTAGCGAGGGAGGAAAAATTATCTTATTAAGCCACCTAGGCAGGCCCCAGGAAACAGGGAAGGTGCAAGCAGAATTTAGTTTAAAACCAGTAGCAGATTATTTAGAAGAAAAATTAAACATGCCTATTCTTCTGGTTGAAGACTTGGAGGTTGTAAAAAAAAGTAATGAACAATTCATCATGGTTGAAAATATTCGTTTTTATAAAGGAGAAAAAGAAAATGATTCTAATTTAGCTGAAAAATTAGGATCTCTTTGTGATATTTTTGTGATGGACGCTTTTGCCACTTCGCACAGAGAACATGCTTCTACTGCAGGAGTGGTTAGCTTTGTCGATCATGCCTGTGTTGGTTTTTTAATTAGAGAAGAATTAGAAGCCCTAGAGTTTATTGATAAAGCTAAAAGGCCCATCTTAGTTATCTTGGGGGGAGCCAAGATTTCTACTAAACTTTCTTTAATTAATGCTTTGACAGAAAAAGCTGATTATTTATTGTTGGGAGGCGGTATAGCCAATACCTGCCTTGGTTCCGTTGGCGTAGAGGTAGGTTCTTCCTTAATAGAACCTTCTGTCTTCACGGAAGCTAAAAAATTGGTTGAAAAAGATAATGTATTACTACCCGACAAAGTTTTAGTTGCTCTAAGCAGAGAATCTGACCCCACAGAAGCTAATGTTCATTCATTAACCAAAGAAGATTGTATATTTGATGTTTCGCCTGAATATATTAATTCTCTTGAACACCTTTTTACTAAAGCAGAAACCATTATTTGGAATGGTCCAATGGGTTTGTTTGAGGAGGATCGATTTTCTTTAGGAACAGAAGCTGTGGCAAATCAAATTGCTGGTTCAAAAGCCTATTCTGTAATTGGAGGAGGAGATACCATTTCTGCTGCAGCAAAGGCGGGAGTATTGGATTCCATAAATTATATTTCCACCGCTGGAGGCGCTTTCTTGAAGTATTTGGAGGGCAAACCATTACCTGCTCTTTTGGCCCTTCAAGAGAAAGCCCTTGAATCATCGGGTGATGGGACTTAGGATAATTTAAAGACTTAAGAGGAGTATTAAATGGCTTTGGAGAGTTTAGAAGAAATTGCTACTTACATAGTTGCTGATGGCAAAGGGATTCTTGCAGCTGATGAAAGCAACCCTACTTGCGGTAAAAGATTTGATTCCATTGGTGTTGAGTCTACTGAAGAAAACAGAAGAGATTACAGAGAGATGCTTTTTAGAGCAGAGGGTGTAAAAAATAATGTGGGTGGAGTTATATTATTTGATGAGACCATTCGTCAAAAAGCCGGAGATGGGACTCGACTTGTTGATCTCATTACTTCACAAGGAGCTCTACCAGGTATAAAAGTTGATAAGGGTTTAAAACCATTAGACGATTCCCCTGAAGAAACTGTTACACAAGGCCTGGATGGGTTAAGTGAGCGATGTAGCGAATATGAAAAAATGGGAGCCAAATTTGCTAAATGGAGGGCGGTCATAAAGATAGGGGAAGGTATTCCCACGGATGATTGTATTAACCAAAACATGGAAGCTTTATCCAAATATGCAAAGATAGTTCAGAACAATAAGATGGTTCCTATAGTTGAACCAGAAGTTTTAATGGATGGTTATCATTCTATTGAAAGGTGCTTTGAGGTAAATTCAAAAACTTTAAACTCTCTGTTTAACTGTCTTGATAAGCACCAAGTTAATATTAAAGGAACTCTTCTTAAACCAAGCATGGTTACTTCTGGAAAAGATGCAGAAAACCAAGCTGGTGTGGAAGAAGTGGCCGAGCAAACTTTAAAGTGTCTGTTAGATAATGTTCCTGCAGATCTTCCTGGCATAACTTTTTTATCTGGAGGTCAATCAGACATTGATGCAACGGCCCATTTAGATGCAATGAATAAAATAGGTGGATTTGATTGGAAACTTAGTTTTTCTTATGGCCGTGCCTTACAACAACCAGCTTTGAAAGCTTGGCTCGGAAAAGATGAAAACATTGAAGCTGCACAACAAGCTTTGTCGCACAGGGCTCTTATGAATAAAAAAGCAGCGACTGGTGAATGGAGTCAAAGTCTAGAAAAATGAATTGTCTCCTAGATTTAACTAATTGAATTTACTAGCCCAAAGAGTATTAAGTTCTTCTCTTTATATAGAGAAAAAAAAGATCGTATCTATCAACAGGGGCATTCTTGCACTGGTAGGATTTGAGAAAGGTGATGCTCCATCTGACTGTGAAATAATTGCAGACAAGTTATTAAATTATCGAATCTTCCCCGACGACAAGGGCAGGATGGAGAAAAGCGTTTTAGATATAAAAGGAGATCTTTTGTTAGTTCCGGAAGTGACTCTAGCTTTACAAACAAGAAAAGGAACTAGGCCCAGTTTTTCTGAAGCTGCAAGCCCTGAATTAGGAAAAAAACTCTTTGATGAATTATCCAGACAAATAAAAAAGATTCACGATAAGTTGGAAGTGGGGATTTTTGGTGCTGATATGGAAATAAAGTTAACAAACGATGGTCCTGTGACTTTCTTGTTTCAGAGATAAATTAGAAGAGAACAGAAACTCTATGCAAGAATCTCTGTTCTCTAATTAGTCTTATTTCTTTTCTTAACCAGGATCTTGCTTAGTAATAGGCCTATTTCAAAGAGTAACCAAGCAGGTATAGCTAGAAGAGTCTGAGATATTACATCAGGAGGTGTAAGTAGCATGCCCAAGATGAAACAACCAACAATTATAAAAGGTCTTTTTGATGCCAAGCTTTCGGGTGTTGATAATCCGCTCCAGATTAATAAGAAAATGAAAATTGGGATCTCAAATGCTATGGCAAAAGCCAGAAAGATAGAAATTATGAAATCAAGATAACTAGAGATATCCGTCATCACTTTTACGCCTTCTGGTGAGACCGAAGTAAAAAATCCAAAAACTAAAGGGAAAACTAAAAAGTAAGCGAAGAGTATCCCAAGGTAAAAAAGAGCAATACTGGATATGAGTAACCCCAATCCTAGTTTTTTTTCGTTTTTAAATAAACCTGGTGCTATAAACCTCCATATTTCAGTTAAGAAATAGGGAATAGAAACAGTTAAAGAAAGATAAAAAGTTAGCTTTAAAGGAGAAAGAAAAGGTGAAGCAACTTGAGTTGCTATCATAGAACTATTGTCTGGCATTAAAGCCTGTAAAGGACTTGAAGCTAACTCGTATATTTCATTAGAAAAGAAAATTAGAGGCAGAAATACTACCAGCACTGCAATCAAACTTCTGATTAATCTTTTTCTAAGTTCTTTAAGGTGGTCAAGAAAGGGAAGTTCTTTTTCTTTCATTCCTTACCCTCTTGTTGGGGTTCCTTAGGTACTTGAGTGCCCTTTTCACTTTCCATTATTTTTTCATTGTGAAGATCTTGTCTAATCTCATCCATTCCCACGCTTTTTTCTATTTCTGATTTGGTCTCATTAAGGTAAGACCTAATGGCCCTAAAAGAACGTGTTAAGGCTTTTATTATTTGAGGGAGCTTCTCAGGACCTATGACCAGAAGCCCTACGAATACAATTACAAGTAGTTCTGGAAAACCAATTTCAAACATTCAGGTAGATTTTATTTATCTGCTTCGTTCTGATCTTTTTCTTTGTCGTCGACAGCTTTTCTAAAATTTTTAAGGAAATTTCCCATTTCAGAACCTAAGCTTTTAAGTCTTTTAGGGCCGACTAATAATAAAATGATTGCTAAAACAATTAGCAACTGCCAAATACTAATTCCGCCTAAACCCATTTCATTCTCCTGCTAATTTATTTACTTCTATCATACTTAAGCCCTAGTTTATAGTCCAAGATACAAAGAGAGATAGGAAGGCTATTAGGGAAATAAAAATAAGAATTCTAGTTCCTCTCCTCTCTTTTTTTAAAGTGGTTATCAGTTCTTTATGTCTAATTTCACTCTCTTTTTGGTAGTCTTCAATTTTGTTGATTTGATCTAATACATTTTCAGCGACTTCCGGAAGTTTTCTAGCTTTTTCTAACCACACACCTGCATTTTTTCTGGCCCATGCTTCTAGTTTTTTTGGGTTGTATCTATCGCTGGTCCATTCTTGTAAAAAGGGCTTAGCGATAGACCAAAAATCTAATTTTGGATACAACTGCTTACCCAGTCCTTCAATGTTAATAAGGGTTTTTTGTAATAACATCAATGATGGCTGCATATGTAAATTAAATCTTCTTGCCGAATCAAATATATATAAAAGTAATTCTCCGAATTTAATCTTTTCTAGCGGTTGTTCAAACATTGGTTCACAAGCAGATCTAATGGTTCTTTCAAGATCAGCAGCCCTTGTTTTAGGGTCTACCCATCCCGAGTCTATTAATATGTTAGAGATTTCAATAAAGTTCCTACCTATAACTGATAGAAGCATTCTCCCGATTTGGATTTGTTCTTCTTCATCGAGAGATCCAACTATCGCGTAGTCTACGGCTATGTAAGAAGGATTTGTTGGTTCATCTGAATTGATAAAAATATTCCCTGGGTGCATATCAGCATGAAAGAAATTGTCGACAAAAACCTGCTTTAAGAAAATTTCTACACCTCTTTCAGATAACAGCTTTAAATCAATTTCTTTTTCTTTTAAGGAGCTTAGATCATCTACTGGAATTCCTGAGATTTTTTCCATAACTAAAACTTTCTCAGTTGAATATTCTAAATAAACTTCAGGAACATAGAGCAAGCTATTACCCTTAAAGTTTCTTTTCGTCTGCCTCATATTAGAAGCTTCCACACGCATATCTAACTCAGTTTTTATAACGGCCTCATATTCTTCAACTAATTCAAGAAGCCTCAACCTTCTGGCATCTAATGAGTGCTTCTCTGCTCTTTGGGCCAATTTTTTCATTAGAGAAATATCTCTATCTATCTCTTTATCAATTCCTGGTCTTACAACTTTTATGGCAACCTTTTGTCCTGTCTCAGCAAGAGTTGCAGAATAAACTTGTGCAATAGAAGCAGCAGCCATTGGGCTTTGATCAAAGTTAGTAAATAATTCTTCAATTTTAGAATTCAGCTCTGCCTCAATAATTTCTTTGGCGAGACTGGTAGGAAAAGCAGCTATATCGTCCTGAAGCTTGTGTAAGCTTCGCGCAATATCTGATGGTATTAAGTCTGGCCTTGTAGACAAAAGCTGTCCAAATTTAATGAAGATAGTGCCGGCTTCTTCTAAAGCCTTCCTTATCCTTTCACCTCGAGGTTGATCTAATGAATATAGTTTCCAGGGAGAAATTAATAGCAAGAAAGAAACTAAATTACTCTTGTATCTATCGTCGAGAAGGACATCTAACCTAGCCTTTAAAAGGATGTGCATTATCCGAATCAGTCTTATCAGATCTTTCATTACTCTTTGGGCTTTGTACCAGTATGTATAGCAACTATTCCATTGGTTAAGTTCTCATAATTACAGTTCTCAAAACCACACTCTTCAAATAAATCTTTTAATTCTTCCTGATTAGGATGCATTCTTATGGATTCTGCAAGATAGTGATAACTTTCTTCTGAACTAAGAACAATCTCTCCAAGCTTAGGAATAATTTCAAAAGAGTAAATATCATAAATTTCTCTCAACATCTCATTTGTTGGCTTAGAGAATTCTAAGACTATCAATTTACCTCCTGGTTTTAGGCAATCTAATACTGAATTTAATGCCTTGGTCTTGTCGGTAACATTACGTAATCCGAAAGCAATCGAAATTACATCAAAAGAGTCTTGTTTAAATGGAAGAATTTGAGCATCTATCTGAACTGATAAAAAATTACTGATACCTAAGTCAATGAGTTTATCTCTTCCTGATACAAGCATCTTTTCATTTATATCAGAAAGAATTGCTGTACCTTCATGACTTAGACGAGGAGCCATTAGTTTGACCATATCGCCGGTTCCCCCAGCTAAATCCAAAAAGAAAGAGTCAGGTCTAATTTCTGACATTTCTACTGCAACTCTCTTCCAAATTCTATGAATACCGAATGACATTAGATCATTCATGAGATCATAACCTTCAACTACGTTGTCAAAGATGTACTTAACTTTTTCAGATTTATCTTTGGGATCTATTTGCTGGTACCCAAAGTGGGTTTTTGGTTTTGGGTTCTTAGCGTTCATTTTAAGGGGCGCGTATTTTAACCTATGGCTCTAATATTCTTACTTTTGATTTTTAATTATCTTATCAAGTGAAGAAATAAAAAAATTTAACCTCTTATGAAATTTTTTCTTTTGATCCTCATCCAAAGAAGCGATAGTTCTAGCTAATATTTCGTGGTAGATAAGATTTCTATTTCCACGCCCTTCAAAATTTAACAATCCATTTAAATGGTTGGTCAGAGTTACATCAAAATTTTGAGATTCTCTTTTTCCAAGAATAGATATCAGTTCTCTATTCCATATATCTTGCCTTTCTATATAGGAAGTATCTGGTTCTACAATTTTGTTTGACAGTTCTTTTATATTTATTAGTTGTTCTTCGTTTAGCTTAACACCCAGAAATCTTGCTAATCTCTTGGTTGATTTCACAATTTGTTCTTGTGGATTTTGATACTTTGTTTCATCTAAAGATTCTTTCCATTTCTTGATTCTTTCTTCAAAAAAAAGATTAATCTCTTTTATCTGCTTTTCACTGATAGTCTTTGTAAACCTGACTATATGGGGGGTAAAAAAATCATTGCTTGCTTTAAACATTGATTCCCCCTTTTTGAATAATTTTTGAATATCTTTCGTTGTTGTTGTTTCGTCTAAAGCTCTAATTTTAATTATTAAGTTTCTGTATTTTGGAATCTCAGAGCTGGAATTCCAGGCTAGGTAGTCCTTAGTTACTGAACTAACATAAGTTTTTTGTTCATTGGAGAAGTCTGCATATTTAAAAAAGTAATTTGCAAGATATATGTCAAGTCGGTCATACCACCACTGACCTAAAGCAGAGCAGGAGAAAAGTGAAATAGCTAAAAGTCCTAAGAAAATATTTTTTTTGTAGTGGAGCAAGCTCTTCTTAAGACCCATGATGAGTTATTATACTTTTCATCATTATTTAAGAATAATTTATGAACGAAAACAAAATCTACCCTCCTCTTATCTGGCTTGATCTAGAAATGAGTGGTCTAGACCCAGATTCAGAAAGGATTATTGAAATAGCAACTGTGGTAACTAATGCGGATCTGGATGAAATAAAAGAAGGACCAAATCTTGTGATAAGGCAGCCCCAAGAATATATAGATGGAATGGATGAGTGGAATATTAACCAACATACAAATTCTGGTCTTATAGACTGTTTGAAGGTAACTAAAATTTCAGAGACTGATGCGGAAAAGCAAACACTGGAATTTTTGAGAAAACACGCTAAAAAAGGAAAATCTCCCTTATGTGGGAATTCAATATCCCATGACAGACGGTTTCTTGTTAGATATATGCCTGAGCTGGCAGCTTTTTTCCATTACAGAAATATTGATGTGAGTTCCATTAAAGAGTTGGTAAAAAGATGGAATCCTGAACTAGTAGATGGTATTGAAAAAGATGGTAATCACAGGGCTTTAACTGATGTCTATGAGTCCATAAAAGAATTGAAATTCTATAAAGAAAACCTTTTTAAGTGATTAAAATTTTAGGAATCTTTTTTAGTTCCACCGCCAATAATTGGAGAAGGAAGGGGCATAACATTACCAGACTTGCTTTTGGTTATTTTGGCGCTTCCCTTTTTGTCTACCTCATCTATTCTTAAAATAGCATTTATAGGTATATAACTTCTATTGACTCCTTTAAACTCTGTTTTAAGTTTCTCTTCACTTGGATCAACAACAATTTGAGAATTTTGATCAAATATATAATCTTCAACTTCTATAAAACCGTACATGTCGCTCTGATAGATAGATTTAGCATAAACCTCATAGATTTCTCCTGTTTGCATAAATACTATTTTGTAGATTCCCTTTTTAGACATTACAATTTGCGCCCTCTTTATATATAAGATACATAAGATTGTATGGGCAAAAATTTATACATCAAGACCCAAGGGTGTCAAATGAATGAATATGATTCAAATCGTATGAAGGATATTCTGGGTGAAAGCCATGACTTTACCCTAGTTGATACTCCTGAAGAGGCAGACTTAATACTTCTTAACACTTGTTCAATCAGAGAAAAGGCTCAAGAAAAAGTTTTTCATGAGCTTGGAAGGTGGAAGGATTTAAAAAAAGTAAATCCTAATCTGAAGATAGGAGTGGGAGGTTGTGTGGCTAGTCAGGAAGGAGAGAATATTATCAAAAGAGCTCCATTTGTAGATTTAGTTTTTGGCCCACAAACTATCCATCGAGTGCCTAAGCTGTATGAAAAAGCATCAGAATTTAATAAAAAAGAAGTAGATATTTCCTTTCCTAAGACAGAAAAGTTTGATGCCTTGCCAAAGCCTTCAAACGATGGAACTTCTTCTTACGTTTCAATCATGGAAGGTTGTAATAAATACTGTTCTTTTTGTGTTGTTCCTCATACAAGAGGAAATGAAATAAGCCGACCTCTCGTTGATGTGATCAATGAGGTAAAAGGCTTGGCTAAAGATGGAGTTAAGGAAATAATTTTCCTTGGGCAGAACGTAAATGCATATAGAGACAGTAGAGACAAAACCAAAGGTTTAGGTTTAGCAAATCTGATAAGAGGGTCTGCACAAATAAAAGGAATTGATCGCATTAGATATACAACTTCCCATCCCTTTGAGTTTGGAGAAGATCTAATAAATGTATATTCAGAGGTTCCTGAGCTAGTTAGCCATGTACATTTACCTGTTCAGAGTGGTTCAAACACTATCCTTAAAGCTATGAGGAGAAGGCATACAATAAAGGAATATTTAAAAACTATTAATCATCTAAGATTAGTTAGACCCGGAATAAGCATTTCTTCTGACTTTATAGTAGGTTTTCCTGGAGAAACTGATGAGGATTTTCAAGACACCTTAGATCTTGTTAAAAGAGTAGGATTTGATGAATCTTACAGCTTTATATACAGCCCTAGACCAAATACTACAGCTAAAGATTTAGAAGATAATGTGAGTCTGGATGAAAAGAAAAAGAGACTTGAAACATTACAGAATTCTCTAAAAAAATGTTCCTTTAGTATAAGCAGAAAAATGGTTGGGACCATTGAGAGATGTCTAACAACCGGAGTTTCTAAGAAAGATCCAGGCGAATTACAGGCTAGGACTGAGAATAATAAAGTTGTGAATTTTAATTCTGACGGGCAAGATCTTGTTGGTCAATTTATTAATCTAAAGATAGTTGAAGCTATGCCAAATTCTTTGAGGGGGGTTATGGCCTAGATGGAACAGAGCCTGAAGTTTAATCTAGATCCAGACGATCAAGACAGAGTTAACAGGCTTTGTGGCCCTACCAACTCAACCCTTAAACAGATTGAAGAAGCTCTCAAGATTAAAATAAGTAATAGAGGATCTAAGTTTAAAGTCAAAGGCAACACCCAAAATACTTTAGCTGCAGAAATTGTTCTTAAAGGCCTCTACCAAAGGTTAGAAAAAAAAATTGATGTCCCTCCAGAAGAAATACATCTATATTTAAGAGAAGTTATGAATCAGAATTCTTCAACTGTTATAAGTGGCGATACAAGCGATGAAAAATTTACTTTAAAAACGCCCAAAACATTAGTTTCTCCAAAAGGCAAAAATCAGCAACAGTATCTAGATGTTATTTCCAAGAAAGAGCTTGTCTTCGGGATTGGACCTGCTGGAACGGGAAAAACTTATCTTGCAGTAGCTTCAGCTGTTAATGAACTAATTACTGGAAGAGTAGAGAAAGTGGTCCTTACACGTCCGGCTGTAGAGGCAGGAGAGAAATTAGGATTTCTTCCTGGAGATGTGAGTCAAAAAGTGGATCCGTACCTGAGGCCACTCTATGATGCCCTTTTTCAAACTCTAGGGTTCAAAGAAACAAATAAGTATATTGAGAATAATGTTATAGAAATTGCTCCATTAGCTTTCATGAGAGGAAGGACCTTAAATAAATCTTTCATAATTCTTGATGAAGCTCAGAACACAACCCAAGAGCAAATGAAGATGTTTCTCACAAGGTTTGGTTACGGCTCTAAAGTAATAGTAACTGGTGACTTAACCCAAATAGATCTACCTAAGGATGTAAAATCAGGTTTGATACATGCTCTAGATATTTTAAGTAAGCTAGAAGATGTTGGGTTAGTAAGATTTTCTTCGAAAGACGTTGCAAGACACGCACTCGTCCAGAAAATTGTAGAAGCTTACGAAAACTTTAAAAGTTGATGATTTTTCATATTGTTAATGTCCTTATTAGTCAGGATGAGGGTGTTGATCTAAAGATAAATAAAAATGATTTAACCAGATGCACAAGACACATAAACAAAGAATTAAAAACTTTTAGGTCAAAAAATCCCTGTTTAACTGTATCGCTTAGGTTTACTAGTGTTAAAAATATGAAGAAACTAAATTCTTCTTTTTCTGGGGTTAATAAAGAAACTAATGTCTTGTCTTTCGCACCAGATTTGAAAGATAAAGATGAAAACGATAATTACGTGGGAGATATCGCAATTTGTGTAGATCTTTTAAAAAGAGAAGCTAAACATCAAAATAAGGTCTTTTTAGACCACCTTCTTCATTTATTTGTTCATGGTGTATTGCATCTATTAGGGTATACACATGGTTCTGATACAAAAGCTTCAGAAATGGAAGCGCTAGAGAAACAGGTTTTAAAAAAATTAGGCATTGAAGATCCATACCAAATAGAACTATGATTGTTATGTGTTTATGAATATAAGGCGTTAATGAACGATGAACCCCCAAGTAGTTTGGTAGAGTCTCAAAGACTAGGAATTACAAAAAAGATTAAAGACAAGATCAGAAAAATATACCAAAATTTTTCTTATAAACCTCAAAGCAAGCAAGAAATCGCAGGATCTATAAGAGAGTCTAGTGATAGAGGCGTTCTTGAGAAAGGTACTTTAAGCATGATGGAAGGAGCTTTAAAGGTCTCTACAGCACAAGTTAGACAAATAATGATCCCTAAGCCTCAAATAATTTTTGTTGATTCGAATGAAGAGCCAGAAGAGTTTCTTCCCAGAATAATAAGATCAAGGCATTCTAGATTTCCTGTATTTAATAAAGAAACAGAAGAGATTGAAGGTATTCTTTTAGCAAAAGACCTTTTGCCCTTACTTTCACCTAAAAATAAGGCTAAATTGGAGCTTAATAACCTGCTTAGGCCCGCAGTTCTTGTTCCAGAGGGCAAAAAGCTTAATACCCTTCTAGATGAATTTAGAGCAAGCAGGAACCATATGGCAATAGTTATTGATGAATATGGCGGAATCACAGGCCTAGTAACTATAGAAGATGTATTGGAAGAAATAGTTGGAGAAATAGAAGATGAACATGATGACCTCCAAGATCAGATGGTTAAAAAAGTATCTGATAAAGAATTTTTAGTTTCAGCGCTAATTCCAATAGATGAGTTTAATGAGGAATTTAACTCTAAACTGAGTGATAAGGACTTTGATACCTTAGGGGGAATTGTTATGCATCATTTTGCAAGATTTCCCAAGACTAATGATGCAATCTCCATTGATAATTTAAGATTTATTATTGCTTCAACTGAAAAAAGAAGACTCAAGAAAATACGAGTAATTAAATCTAAATAAACTGTTTGCGATAAACGCTCTCAGAATTAAGATTATCAGTTAATGAAAACCTATTTAATAGCCCTATTTTGCGGATTATTATTTCCATTAGGATTTGCTCCTTTTAATATTTGGCCATTTACAATTCTTTCTCTTTCTCTAATACTTTATTTAATAAATAAGACTAGTATAAAGGGGGCTTTTTTAGTCGGGTGGATTTATGGAATAGGACTGTGGGGGCTGGGCATATCTTGGGTGTATGTGAGTATTCACTATCATGGAAACCTTGGTTTAGTAAGCTCATTTATAATAACATTTGTATTTATTTCACTTCTATCTCTGTATACGGGTTTAACTGCTTATCTCTTTAAAAAATTAAAAACAAATAATGAATATTTAGATTACTTAATCTTTTTCCCGGTAATTTGGGTTTCTATTGAAGTACTTAGGAGCTATTTATTTACAGGGTTCCCTTGGCTAATAGTTGGTACCTCTTTAGCAGGTACTTCAATTGGAGGTTGGATACCAATTTTAGGTTCTTATGGAGTCTCAATTTTAATGTTAATGATTTCTGGCAGTCTAGTTCTTATGTTTAAAAAAGAATTAAAGACAAATTGGTACCCTGCCCTAATAATAATGATTATTTTAGTTTCTTCATTTACGCTTTATAAGATTAACTGGACTAAAGAAATTACAACAATCCAAGCCTCTATTTACCAACCCAATCTTACCTTGGAAGAAAAATGGAGTTCTAAAGGCGTAAGGCAAACTATGGCATTAGTTAAAGACTCAGTTTTAAATGCTGATGAAGGTGAATTTATCTTTTTTCCAGAAACAGCACTTATTTTTGATAAAGAAGAAATGCAGCCTTGGTTTTCTGATTTAGAAGGGCAGGCAAGTCAGAGGAATATCTCTTTAATTAGTGGAATATTAGCAAAAGACCCAGAAAATCCTGTCTCAATTGAGAGGTACAATAGAATTCAAGGATTTGGAGCTACTAAGGGATATTATGACAAGATCAATTTAGTACCATTTGGAGAATTTATACCTCTTAAAGACTATATTGGAAAAATCTTAGATATTATGGGCATAAATCAGTTCAATATTCTCCAAGGAGAGGCTTATAGTCCTCTAATAAGCAATAAACTAAGCATTTCCGCTAGTATTTGTTATGAAATTGCTTTTAATGAATTGGTTAGAAAAACAGCAAAATCCAGTAACTTACTTGTTACAATTAGCAATGATACCTGGTTTGGAGCTTCTATTGGGCCTGAACAACACCTAGAAATAGCACAATCTAGGGCTTTAGAGCATCAGAAAAGCCTAATCAGGGCTACAAATAGTGGAATAAGCGCTATTATTGATAGGAGAGGTAAAATAGTCAAAAGACAAGGGTTTTTTGAAAAGAAGGAATTAAAAGGTGAAATATCAATCTATGAAGGCAAAACCCCTTTCTCAATTATTGGTAATTACTTTATTTACGGATATATAATATTAATATATATGTACCTTTTTAAATTTAAAAGAACATATGTTCTAAAAAATACTTAATATTATGTTTTTTAAACATATAACTATATTATTTGTAAAAATTCTTCCTTTATTACTTACTTTATTTATAACTTCTTGTACAGTAATTACTGAAAAACCCATTAATAACATGGTATTAGATTCTTTGAAGAGTATTTCCCTTGATTACAAGGATTTAGATCTATTAATTGCAGTTAATATTAGGTCACAAGAACTTTTTTTACTTTCTAAGGGTAATATAGAACAAGTTTACAGTATCTCTACTTCTGCGTATGGTACAGGTTCAAAGGAAAATAGCTTTAAAACCCCTTTAGGAAAGCATAAAATTTCTGAAAAGATAGGCAAAGGATTGCCAAAAGGTGCTATTTTAAAGGCTAGAAAGTGGACTGGAGCTATAGCAAATATAATAAAAAACCCTATAGATACAGAGTTTGACGTAGTTACTTCAAGAATATTGTGGCTAGAGGGGCTAGAACAAGGTAAAAATTTAGGGCCTGGTGTAGACTCAAAATCAAGATATATCTACATACATGGTACTGCTGAAGAAGGATTAATAGGAAAACCCGCTTCGGATGGGTGTGTGAGGATGTATAATGATGACGTTATTACTTTATTCGAAAAAGTAAATACAAATACTGAAGTTTGGATAATTTAGGAAGGATATTATGAAAAAGATTATATTATTTATTGCCTTTTATTTTACAAATATGATATTCACAGCCTGTCCAGGGGTTCTTGATCATGATTTAAGAATTTTAGCCTCTAAGGATATTAAAAATCTCTGTGAATATGAAGATAAGGTTGTTTTAGCAGTAAATGTAGCAAGTCGCTGTGGGTATACCTATCAATATGATGCTTTACAGAGTATTTATGAAGAATATAAGGACGAAGGTTTCGTTGTACTGGGATTTCCTTCAAATGACTTTTTTCAAGAATTCACGGAAGAAGAGAAGGTAAAAGAATATTGCAGAACAAACTACAAGGTTGGCTTCCCTATGTTCAAAAGATCACATGTAACTAATGGAGGAAAACTTGGCGTTAGATCTTATTCTCCTAATCCTTTTTTTAGATCGCTAATAGAAGCAACTGGGAAAGAACCAGAATGGAATTTCAATAAATACTTAATCTCAAAGAATGGAGAGGTTAAACACTTTAATCAAAGTGTAGAACCAGATGGTCCAGAATTGATTAAGTCCATTAAAGAACTTTTATAAAAGTAAGTACTTACTTACTTGTATACATTATTAATTAAGTATTATTAATTTAATATATCTACCCTTTCATTACTAGATTTAAGGATAATATCTGCCTTTCTGTGTGAAAATATTCCGTTTTCTACTACCCCTGGAATACTATTAATTAATTGTTCCATTTCGTAGGGAACTTTTAAATCTAAGTGGTGTACATCAATAATTTGATTTCCATTATCAGTAATAAAATTATTTCTATAAACTGGCTTTCCACCTATTTTCATAATCTCCCTAGAGATGGCACTTCTAGCCAACTCTATAACCTCAATTGGTACTGGAAAATTTCCAAGTAAGTCTGAATACTTAGAATCATCAACTATACATATAAATGTTTGAGAGAAATAGGCTAATATCTTTTCTCTTGTTAAGGCTCCTCCTCCTCCTTTAATTAATTCCTTTCTACTATTAAATTCATCAGCTCCATCAATATAAAAATCTATTTTATAAACATCATTAAGGCTTAGAATTTCTATATTAGAGCTACTTAGAAGTTCTTTTGAAGCATCTGAACTACAAACAGCACCTTTAACATCTAAATTCTCGTTATTTATTATTTCGATGAAGTAATTTGTTGTAGTTCCTGTTCCAATTCCTAAGACAGTATCTCTGTTTAAGTCTTTTTTTATGATTTCATAAGCTTTTTCAGCGGATTGCCTCTTTTTATCTTCTTTATCCATTATTTTAGATTTTTTTGTGCAAATAATTTCCCTCTAAGTATAATTGCGCTCCCTTCAAATGGGGAGATAAATAAAAATGATATTTGCTAAATCTAAAAAATATTTAAAAAAAATAGAAAAAAGCAGCGTTTATGATGTAGCCGATATTACACCTTTGTCTCTTGCAAGCCATCTAACAAAAGAAACAAAGAATAATGTCTTTTTAAAACGCGAGGACCTTCAGCCGGTATTTTCGTTTAAATTGAGGGGGGCTTATAACAAAATTTCATATCTTAAGAAGATAGGAACCGTAGAAAGAGTGATAACTGCTTCTGCAGGCAATCATGCACAAGGAGTTGCTTACTCTGCAAGAAAGCTCAGACTCAAAGCAACCATTGTGATGCCAGTAACGTCTCCCAGTATTAAAGTAAGTGCGGTTAAAAATCTAGGTGCTCAAGTTGTTCTTGTAGGGGATACTTATGATGAAGCTTATGAACATGCTATTAAGTTATCAAAAAAACCAAACTATGCTTTTGTACATCCTTATGACGACCCAGACGTTATCGCTGGACAAGGAACTATAGGAAAAGAGATTTTAGATCAAGCTGGTAATGATTTAGATGCCGTATTTGTTCCTGTTGGGGGCGGGGGCCTGCTGGCAGGCATAGGAGCTTATATTAAAACTCTAAGGCCAGATGTAAAAATTATTGGAGTAGAGCCTGAGGAAGCAGCTGGACTTTATGAAGCCCTTAAAGCAAATCGGATAGTAACTTTAAAACAAGTAGGCCTTTTTGTAGACGGGGTAGCCGTAAAACAGGTTGGTAAAGTTACTTTTCCTATAATTAAAGAATGGGTAGATGAAGTGGTTACAGTATCTGTCGATGAGATTTGTGCAGCTATTGAAGATATTTTTCAAGAGACTAGAACAATATCTGAACCTGCAGGAGCTTTATCCTTGGCAGGCTTGAAGAAATTAACTAAAAGTAAAGGCTGGAAGAATAAGAATCTAGTAGCTATTAATTCAGGTGCAAACCTTAACTTTGATCGTCTTTCTCACATAGTCGAACGAGTACAATTGGGAGAGAAGAAAGAAGCTCTTCTAAGTGTCTGCATTCCAGAAGAAAAAGGCAGTTTCAGACAATTTTGTAAGGATCTAGGCAAAAGGATGATTACTGAATTTAATTATCGAATTGATAATGAAAAAGAAGCAAACATTTTTGTAGCATGTAGAGTAAATGAGGGAATAAAAGAAAAAAGTAGATTTATAAAGGATTTGCGCAAGAAAGGTTATTCCCCTAAAGATTTATCTGATAATGAAATGGCTAAATTGCATGTCAAGCACATGGTAGGAGGCAGGGCTCCAAAAGACATTATTTCTTACGGGGAAGAGATTTTTAGAGTTGAGTTCCCGGAAAGACCTGGAGCACTGATGGATTTCTTAAGTTTGTTAGGAGACAAATGGAATATAACTTTGTTTCACTATAGAAATCAAGGTTCTGCTTATGGAAGGGTGTTAGTAGGCTTTCAAGCTAATCCAAAAGAAACAGAAAAATTAACAAAGCACCTTGTTAAAACAGGCTTTCCATTTTGGAATGAATCTAAGAACTCAGCTTATTTATCCTTCCTTGAATGATTAAGTAAATTTTTTGACTCCCGAAGGACAAATCACAGCTTCCATTTTTAAATCATGGTCTTCAGGGTAACAACTATCTGTTTTTTGGAAATCATAGGACAGGCCCCAAAATAATGGTTTTCTATTTATCTTAGAGGTACCAAAAGTAAAATCGTAATACCCTTTTCCCATACCCAACCTAAAGCCTTCATTATCAAAGGCTACCAAAGGAATAACTACCAAATCTAATTGTGAGGCATTCTCAAAAGTGCCACTTATAGGTTCTGAGATATCAAATTTATTTTTTACCAAAGCAGTTTCATGATTAAATTCAGCAAATCTCATATTCTTGTTATTTAAATCTTGGTTAATAACAGGTAAAAAGCATTTAGTATTTGAGCCAATAATAAGTTGAATAATTCTCTTTGTAGGTACTTCATTGTGGATAGGGATGTAAATTGAAACTTTCTTAAATTTAAGCTCAGAAAACATGTCCATAAACAAGGAGGCTGTTTTTTTTTCGACCCGGTCCATCTCGTTTTGAGATATTAGGTTCCTTTTTCGGATTTTTTCTTTTCTTAGAGAAGTCTTGTAAGTCATGCAGAAGGTGCTTCCCAGAGTACCGTTGCTGATGCGGCCCTGAACCGTGAGATTCAGGGCGGTGATTTCATCGGTCCATCAGGCTCCCTAAGAAAGGTGTGCTCAACAAGACTTTCAAAAATCTCCTAATTATTCAATATCGGCTCGAGGGTCCCACCAGCTATCGAATAGACCAGGAAGCGAAATAAAGTATAACTTATTAAGAATCTAATTTTGACAAACTTTCTAACTGTTTCTTTACTTGCAGAGTCAAGGTTTTTAATCCAGATTTTAATGCAACTGAGTGCTTAGGAGACGAAAGGTCTTTCAGGTAGTCATTCGTTATGTTGAGACCAGTGATAATGGCTGCCTTGGACTCATCAAGTTTAGTATTTTCCCTAATTTCTTTTAATCTTTTGTCAAAAAACTTAGCAGCATTTTTCACTTGATCGCTTTCTTCAGGCGGGCAGGAAATTTTATATTCCTGACCTAAAATTTTTACTTTTGTAACATTCTTTTCCATTGAGATTATTAACTTTCTTTCTTAAGGGCTTTTATAAGTTTTTCAATTTTTTTTGCTGAAGAAATAAGAGTTTCAGAAAGTTTTTGTTCTTTAATAGACAACTCTTTATTCTTTTTAAGTAAATGAACGTTAGACTCTTTCAACTGTTGACTAAGCTTAATGAGGCTCTTAACTTGAACCTCTAAGTCCAAAAATTCTTTATCTGACATTTCGTTCCCTTAGTAATTTTAGTTTACAGTTGAAGAGTTTTTCTTGCCAGCAGGATCTTACTTGGTAGGATAAAAAAGAGAAAAGATTATGACAGCTAAAGGAATTGATTTTTCAATAAGAAGAGAAAACTTGTCTAAACTATTATTAGACGATTCAGTTATTCTGGTAGCTTCTTCAAGCATCAAGTCTAGGAACTCAGATGCTGATTATCCGTTTAGACAAGACAGTAACTTTTATTATCTCTCAGGATTTAATGAACCTGAATCATTGTTAGTAATCAGGCCATCAGCCAAAAAAAGGAAATATGTTATTTTCTGTAGAGACAGAGACCCTTTAAGGGAACAATGGGATGGTTTTAGGTCTGGTCAGGGTGGAGCAAAGGAAGTTCACGGGGCTGATGAAGCATATGGTATTTCTCTAGTTGACGAAATAATGCCAAGTCTACTCGAAGGAGCAAAAAATATTTACTACTCTATGAGTTCTCCCAATGGAATTAATGTAGGGCTAAACAATTGGTTAGATCAAATCAGAGCCAACACAAGACAAGGCTCAGAAGTACCTGAGAATTTGCTCTCTTTAGATTCGTTGTTAGATGAATTAAGGTTACTAAAGAGTGAAGAAGAGCTTTTACTGATGAGGAAAGCAGGAGAGATTACTTGTGAAGCTCACATTCGTGCTATGACAAATGTTACTCCTGGAATGTATGAATATCAGTTGGAGGCCGAGTACCTTCATACATTTATAAAAGGAGGAGCAAGATTCCCTGCTTATAATTCTATTGTGGGAGGTGGGAACAATTCCTGTATTCTTCATTACAACGAGAATAACTCAGAATTGGCTGATGGAGATCTTGTCTTAGTTGATGCCGGCTGTGAATATGAACATTATGCTTCTGATGTCACTAGAACTTTTCCAGTTGGAAAAAAATTTACAGAGGAACAAAAAAAAATCTATGAAATAGTTTTAGAAGCGCACAAACAAGCTTCTGCTGAAATAAAACCTGGAAATCCATGGATCAGAGCCCAAGACACTTCGGTAAAAGTCATTACGGAAGGGTTAATTGATTTGGGATTGTTGAAAGGAAAAGCGAATGAAATTATCAAAAAGGGCGAATATTCCAAGTTTTATATGCACAGAATAGGGCACTGGTTAGGTATGGATGTACATGACGTAGGAAACTATAAGAAAAATGGACAGTGGAGAGATCTTGAACCAGGAATGGTTCTAACCATAGAACCAGGGATCTATATCCTTGATTCTCTTGAAGATGTTGAAGAAAAATGGCTAGGGATAGGAATAAGAATAGAAGATGATCTGGTGGTAACTGAAAACGGCAATGAGGTTCTCAGCGCAAACGCTCCCCGAGATATTCAAGACATAGAAAGTTTAAGATCCTAAGTGGACGCTGAAGTTGCTTTAGTCGGTGCGGGAACTGTGGGTTCATCTTTAGCATGTTCATTAGCCAAGCAAGGAATAAAAGTAATATTATTTGATCGAGACAGCCCACTAGACTTATCTAAAACTTCTAGGTTAGAAGGTAGGACAGTAGCTTTAAATTTATCTTCAATCGATCTCTTTGATGAACTAGGTATCTGGAGTGAGCTTAAAAAGACAGGCACACCCTTTAACCGCATGTTTGTTTGGGATTCTAAGGGTAGTTCACCCCTTGAATTCTTGGCCCAAGAGATAGAAAGGGAAGAGTTGGGTTACGTTGTCTCCAATAATTTAATTTTAGAATATCTTAAAAAGATTATTGAAGATTCTAATAATATCAGTCTTAAGCAAGAAACTGAGTTATCTGAAGTTAAAGTAAGTGATAAAGAAGTAGTCATCTCTTGTTCGAACGGTGACAAGATTACTTCAAAATTATTAATAGGAGCTGATGGGCTTAATTCAACTTTAAGAAAGATTGCACAAATAAAAACTAGATCTTGGAGCTATAACCAAAAGGCTTTTGTGGCAGCATTAAAAACCGAAAAGCCTCATGATCACACTGCTTGGCAAGTATTTACTCCAACAGGTCCAATAGCCCTCCTGCCTTTCGATTCTTTAGAAGGAGCTAATATTTCTTTGGTATGGTCAGCTGAACTTAATTACTCAGGCAAACTTTCAAATCTAAGTAAAAAAGAATTTATAAAAGAATTGGAAGAAAAGACAGAGTTAATTTTAGGAAAAATAGAGTTGAAAACAGACATAAGTTCATTTCCTCTTAATCAATTACACTCTAAAAATTATGTTGCTGAAAGGGTAGCTTTGGTGGGTGATGCTGCGCATTCCTTTCATCCCCTAGCTGGTCAAGGATTAAACTTAGGCTTGTCAGATGTGGCTAGCTTAGCCAGTAAGCTTATAAAAGCTAGAAGAAGTGGAGTTGATATAGGGTCTGATAAAATCCTTGAAGACTATGAAAGATCTAGAAAAATTCCTAATTTAACTATGGCTGCAATGATGGAGTTGTTCAAACAAGGGTTCGAAACATCAGATCCCTGGATCAAATTAGCCAGAAATCTTGCTTTTAAAACAGCTTCTGAAAGTCAGATTTTAAAGAAAACGATAATAAAAGAAGCTGCAGGAATTACTTAATTTTTTCTTCTTTATAAACTACATGCTTTCGGGCTACGGGATCAAATTTTTTAATCTCAATTTTGTCCGGCGTACTAGATCTATTTTTGTCAGTTGTATAAAAATGTCCTGTTCCGGCTGTAGAAACTAGCTTAATTATCTCTCTCATATCTTATTGCCTCTTGATCTAATTTCTGAAAGGACCTTATCAATGCCCTTTTTATCAATTATTCTCATCCCTTTAGCTGAAACAGTTAAGCTCACATGCCTCTTCTCAGATTCAATCCAAAACTTATGTTTATGTAAATTTGGTTCAAACGTTCTTCTGGTTCTGTTTTTCGCATGAGAAACCTTATTCCCTTTTAGGGGTTTTTTACCTGTAACCTGACAAACTTTAGACATTATTTTTCCACGGATTCTTTTTTTGCTTTAGTTTCTTTTGGGCTAACTTTCTTTGAAGTTGTTTTTTTAGCAGCTGCTTTTTTTTCTGGAGCTTTCTCTTCAACCTCTTCTGGGGCTCCATCTTCTTCTGCTTTTTTAGGAACTTCAGCCTTAACCTCAGGTTCTTTTATAGTGTCTTCTTTGTTTTGATCCTTAGGCTTTCCTTTTTTTCCGAAACGTTTTTCAAATCTCTCTACTCGACCACCAGTATCAACGAGTTTTTGTTTGCCAGTGTAGAAAGGGTGGCATGCAGAACAGACATCAAGGTTTATGTCTTCTTTTAGAGTAGACTTAATTGCAATCACGTTTCCGCAACTACAAGTAGCCTTAATTTCTGTGTATTCTGGGTGTATTTCCTGCCTCATATCTAATCTTCTTTCCATAAATTAGAGCGCGCACTATACCAGACCAAATCAACAAGGCAAATTCAAAGAAATCTTTAGAAAACAGACTAAAATAGTTGTATGCCAGGAGATTTAATAGATGTTCTAGTTCCAGTTCCTTTACTAGAGAAGTTCACTTATAAGGTACCTAAGGGGTATCAGAAAAGAAAATTTAAAAGAGGCATAAGGTTAAAGGTCCCATTTGGAAATAGAATACTTATAGGGATTTTTTGGAATTATTCTGATTCCTCAAAACCCAAAAGGGCGAGCTACAAATTTATTAAAGAAATCATAGATGAAGATACTCTTTTGGATAAGGCTCTTCTAGATCTAGCTGACTGGTCTTCACGCTATTATCACTATCCTCTTGGTGAAGTAATCACTTATTTTTTCCCGCCTTCTTTAAGGAAAGGTAAAGAGGCCAGATTTAAGGAATCAACTTACTGGAAAGTTACAGACAAGGGTGACTTTTTTGATCTAGCTGAATTAAAAAGAGCTCCTAGTCAGAGAGAAGGGTTAGAACTTTTAAGAGAAAAGGGAGATTTGTCTCAAAAATCCCTAAGGGCTTATGGAATATCATCA
>CAXFFS010000010.1:0-27329 GCA_964002385.1 uncultured Gammaproteobacteria bacterium
TGGGCTATTGGAAGTGACTATTTAACTTTGGCTAGGTTGGGGGGCTTGGGGCTCAACATCAATAAGTTTTATAGAATAGTTTGTGCTCTGATAATAAGTTGTGTAACTGTTTGGTCATTATTGATTATTTGGTAAAGGATTATGAAAGTTGATGAAATTATAAAAGCCCAAGACCTTCCTATTAGGGACTTTGATGGAATAATTATCGGAGGAGGAGGGTCTGGGATGAGAGCTTCTCTTCAATTAGCAGAATCAGGTTTAAATACTGCTGTTATTTCTAAAGTATTCCCTACAAGATCACACACTGTTTCCGCACAAGGAGGTATTACTTGTGCTATTCAAAGCGATGACCCTGAAGATGATTGGCGCTGGCATATGTTTGATACTGTAAAGGGATCTGATTATATTGGGGACCAAGATGCCATTGAGTATATGTGTAGTGAAGGACCGAAAGCGGTTTTCGAACTTGAACATATGGGGATGCCTTTCTCTAGAACTGAAGAAGGAAGGATTTATCAAAGACCTTTTGGGGGGCAATCTAAAGATTATGGTAAAGGCGGACAAGCCTCCAGAACTGCTTGTGCAGCAGATAGGACCGGTCACAGTCTTTTGCATACCCTTTACCAAGCAAATCTGAAAGCAGGAACAAACTTTCTAAATGAGTGGTTTGCCATTGATTTGGTTCTTAATTCTTCCAAAGAAGTTACTGGAGTTATAGCTTTTGAAATTGAATCAGGCGAAATATTTTATATTAGATCTAAAGCCACAGTTTTAGCTACTGGGGGAGCCGGTAGAATCTACGCTTCTACCACTAATGCTCTTATTAATTCAGGAGATGGGATAGGAATGGCACTTAGAGCTGGATTACCAGTTCAAGATATTGAGATGTGGCAATTTCACCCTACAGGTATCTACGGACACGGAACCTTGGTAACAGAAGGTTGTCGAGGTGAGGGCGGTTACCTCATTAATAAAGACGGTGAAAGATTCATGGAAAGATACGCTCCTAACACCAAAGATTTAGCCAGTAGAGACGTGGTTTCCAGAGCCATGGCACAAGAAATTCTTGAAGGCCGGGGCTGCGGTCCACATGAAGATCATATCAAGTTAAGGCTTGATCATCTGGGGCCAGACGTTGTTCATAAGAGATTGCCTGGAGTAACTGAATTATCTAAAACTTTTGCTCATGTTGATCCTGCCGTTGAGCCAATTCCAGTGGTACCGACTTGTCACTATATGATGGGAGGAATTCCCACCAACATAAATGGTCAAGTTGTTACCCTGAAAGAGGGAAAAGATTCAGTAGTCAATGGCCTTTATGCCGCGGGAGAAGTGGCCTGTGTTTCAGTTCATGGAAGTAATAGGCTGGGCGGGAATTCTTTATTGGATCTAGTTGTGTTCGGCAGAGCTGCGGGAATTCATATTGAGGAATCTCTTAAACAGGGTTCAAGTTTGAGTCCTTCTTCTAAAGAAGATATAGATCAAGCCCTGATTAGACTTAATAAATTGAATGCTTCTAAAGAAGGGAAAGAAACAGCTGAATTAAAAAAGCAGATGCAGGACAATATGCAAAGCAATTTTGGAGTTTTTCGAAGAGAAGATCTTATGGAAAAAGGAATCAAGGATTTAGGCAACTCAAGGGAAGCAGTAGAAAATATGTACTTGTCAGATAAATCAGTTTCATTCAACACAGCTAGAATAGAAGCACTTGAAATGCAGAACTTATTCGAAGTAGCAGAAGCTACAGCAATAACTGCTAATGAGAGAAAAGAAAGTCGAGGAGCTCATGCTAGAGATGATTACCCTGAAAGAGATGATGATAACTGGCTAAAACATTCCATTTATTTCTCTTCAACAAAGTCTGTTTCCAAAAAAGATGTCAATTTTAGGCCCACAACTGTTCAAGCCTTCCAACCTACTGAGAGGTCATACTAATGAGTACAACAATACCTTTAGAAGAAGTTAAAAATGTTACGTTAAGTATCTATCGGTTTGATCCAGGCAAGGATAAGAAAGCTTATATGCAAGATATTGAGATAGAAGTTCCGGCGAATAAGGATCTTATGGTTTTAGATGCCTTGCTTTTGGCTAAGCAGAAAGAAACTTCTCTTTCTTTTAGAAGGTCTTGTGGAGAAGGTGTGTGTGGTTCAGATGGAATGCTCATAAACGGAAAGAATGGTCTGGCTTGTGTCACTCCACTCTCAGAGGCGGTTAAAAGAAATAAATTAGTTTTGAAGCCTATGCCCGGGCTTCCTGTAGTAAGAGACTTAATAGTTGATATGAAACAGTTTTTTGATCAGTTAGAGAAAGTAAAACCGTATTTAATAACCAAAGATGAGGCCCCGGAACAAGAAAGAAAGCAGTCTCCAGAAGAAAGGGAAAAATTAGATGGTTTATACGAGTGCATTCTATGTGGATGCTGTTCGACGGCCTGCCCCTCCTTCTGGTGGAATCCAGATAAATTTTTAGGCCCAGCAGCACTTCTGCAATCTTGGAGGTTTATAGCTGACTCAAGAGATCAAGCCACTGAAGAACGGTTAGATGATTTAGATGATGCATTCAGTCTCTATAGATGTCATGGAATAATGAATTGTGTTTCAGTATGTCCGAAAGGACTGAATCCCACTGAAGCAATATCTAATATTAGGAAAAAGCTAATCAATAGAAATAGCTAAAGGAAAAAAGGGGGGTAGTTTTATGGCCAATCACTATGATGTAGCAATCATAGGTTCAGGTCCTGCAGGTTATGTCTCAGCTATACGCTGTGCTCAACTTGGTTTAAAAACAGTTTGTATAGAAGAAGTAGCTAACCAGAACAAAGCAGCTCTGGGGGGTACTTGCTTGAATGTTGGTTGTGTTCCTTCTAAGGCTCTTTTGGAAAGTTCTCTGATCTTTTCTAATACCAATCACAATCTAAAAGATCATGGAATAGAAGTATCTGAAGTTTCTCTAGATGTAAATGCTATGCACCTAAGAAAGGATAAGATTGTTTCTTCGCTAACCAAAGGAGTCTCTGGATTATTTAAACTAAATAAGGTAGATACAGTTCAAGGTAAGGCTTACATTTCCGATCCTCATACCATAAAGGTAAGCACCGAGGGTTCAGACCTAAACATCAGAGCAGAAAATATTATTTTAGCCACAGGTTCTAGACCTATTGAATTATTAGATTATCCATTTGATGAAGAGTTTTTGTTTAGTTCGAACGGAGCTTTAAAATTCAGTGAAGTTCCTAATAGAATTGCAGTGATTGGAGCAGGGGCAATTGGACTTGAACTCGGTAGTGTCTGGGCAAGACTGGGATCAGAAATAACCATTTACGAAGCCTTAACAGATTTTCTGCCTAATGCCGATGACAGCATCTCAAAAGAAGCCTTAAAGATATTTCAGCAACAGGGCCTAAATATAAAACTAGGAACAGAAATAGAAAGTTTGGAGGTGATTGACAATCAAGTAGAGGTAAAAGCTAGCAATGATGAAGTAAGTAATCTTCAAGTGGATAAAGTTATTTTTGCTGTGGGTAGGAATCCAACTTCGAAAGGCCTTTTTGATCCTGCTCTAGGGATTCAAATAGATGACAAAGAGTTTGTTGTAGTCGATGAGCATTGCCAAACACAGGTGCCTAATATTTACGCCATAGGTGATTTAGTGAGAGGCCCCATGCTAGCCCATAAAGCTTCTGAAGAAGGCATTATGGTGGCAGAAAGAATCGCAGGAAGGAACTATAGTTTGAATTATAAAAATATTCCTTTTGTGATTTATACCCATCCTGAAATTGCTTGGGCGGGGTATTCAGAAAAAAGTGCATTAGAAGAAGGTATTCAAGTTGAAGTTGGCACATTTCCATTTCAAGCTAATGCCAGAGCATTAACCTCTAATGAGAGTACTGGATTTGTTAAAGTAGTGGTAAATCAAGAAGATGATTCAATTATGGGAGTTCATGCCTTGGGTCCCTCAGCAGCAGATGTGGTTCAGCAAGGTTTAATAGCAATGGAATCTAAAGTAACTGCAAAAGAACTGGGTTCAGTTATGTTTAGTCATCCCACTGTCTCAGAAGCATTACACGAGGCTGTTTTATCTGCAAAAGGAAATGCGATTCACCTAAACAATAGGAAGAAAAAATGAATCTTCATGAATACCAAGCTAAAGACCTTTTTAGAAAATATGGCATATCAGTTTCGATGGGCATTCCAGTCGTTAGTTCTTCTGAGATTAAAGAAGCAATAAATTCTTTGGAAGGAGATCGTTGGGTAGTAAAAGCACAAGTACATGCTGGAGGAAGAGGTAAGGCCGGAGGAGTGGAGCTGGTTGATTCTGTCCAAGAAGCAGAAGCATTTGCAGAAAAGTGGTTAGGTAACAACTTAGTGACTTATCAAACTGACGAAAGAGGCCAGCCTGTTAATACAATTCTGATAGAAGAGTGTATAGATATTGCTGAAGAGTTATATTTTGGTGCTGTAATAGATAGAGCTTCACAGAGATTAGTTTTCATGGCTTCACAAGAAGGGGGGGTTAATATAGAAGAAGTAGCAGCAACAACTCCGGAAAAAATATTCAAAGTTGCAATTGATCCTTTAACAGGGCCATCTAGAGATGAAGCTGATCAATTATCAGCTCAGCTGGGCTTAACTGAAGCTCAAGCGGAGCAATTAAAGGGCTTATATCTTTCTCTATCTAAAATGTTTATAGAAAAAGACCTGTCTTTGTTGGAAATAAATCCCCTAGTCATAACAACCAAAGGAAACCTCATCTGTTTAGATGCAAAAATAAATGTTGATTCCAATGCCTTATACAGACAAGAGTCTTTGGTGAAAATAAATGATATTTCTCAAGAGGACGAGAGAGAATCTTATGCTTCAAAATGGAATCTCAGTTATGTGTCTTTAAATGGAAATATCGGTTGTATGGTAAACGGAGCGGGTTTGGCTATGGGAACTATGGATATAATTAAACTTCAAGGCGGCGAGCCTGCTAATTTTCTGGATGTTGGAGGAGCTGCGGATTCAGAGCGTGTATCAGAAGCTTTTAAAATCATTCTCTCCGATAAGGCTGTGCAGGCTGTCCTAATTAATATTTTTGGCGGCATCGTCCGTTGTGACATTATTGCTGATGGAATAATTGAAGCAGTAGAACAAATAGGAGTAAATGTACCTGTTGTTGTAAGACTAGAAGGTAATAATTCAGAGTTAGGATCCGATAAGCTCTCCAGGAGTGGGCTAGATATAATCATCGCTTCTGGCTTAGAGGACGCAGCCAAGTTAGTTGTTGAAGCTTCTCGAAGAGGAAAATCTTGAGTATTCTCATAAATAAAGATACCAAGGTAATCTGTCAGGGTTTTACTGGTTCTCAGGCAACCCAACATTGCAAACAATGCATTGATTATGGAACAAATTTTATGGGTGGTGTCACTCCAGGAAAAGGAGGTCAAACCCATTTAGACTTACCAGTATTTGATACAGTTAAAGATGCAGTCAGCGCTACCCAAGCTTCTGCTAGCTTAATATTTGTTCCGGCAAGGTTTGGTAAAGAATCTATTCTTGAAGCTGCTGAGGCAGGCATAAAATTGATTGTTTGTATTACGGAGGGCATACCAACCTTAGATATGCTAGAGGTAAAGAAAAGGTGTGATGATTTGGGTTCAAGACTGATAGGGCCAAACTGCCCAGGAGTGATCACGCCGGGAGAAAGTAAAATGGGTATTATGCCTGGAAATATTCATTTGCCTGGAAGAGTGGGAGTGATATCAAGATCAGGAACATTAACTTATGAGGCAGTGAAGCAAACTAGTGACTTAGGTTTTGGACAGAGTAGTTGTGTAGGCATAGGAGGCGATCCTATCCCTGGATCCACTTTCATTGACATGCTTCACCTCTTTGAGGACGATCCAGTCACTGAAGCGATAGTTATGGTAGGCGAAATAGGAGGAACAGCTGAAGAGGCAGCTGCAGAATTTATCCAAAGTAATATATCAAAACCTGTGGTTTCCTATATTGCAGGTGTTACAGCTCCTTCAGGTAAAAGGATGGGTCATGCAGGCGCAATAATCGCTGGAGGAAAAGGAACTGCAGAAGAAAAATTTAAAGCTCTGGAGGCTGCGGGTGTTCACACAGTTAGAAGTCCTGCAGAGATAGGTAAAGGTGTAGGAGAGATAACAGGATGGTAGATTACAAGCATTTAGAGATCGAAGATCAGGGGCAAATAATTATTTGTTATTTATCAAATCCTCCAACTCATACTTTAACAGCACAAGGGCTACTAGAAATTCACGACTTTCTTGATTCCTTGGTCTCTAATAAAGAACTAAGAATTCTTGCTTTTACTGGGGCAGGAGAAGACGTTTTTATAAGACATTATGAAGTAGGAGAATTGGCAGACACTGCCGAGAAGAACATTGGCCGGCAAGAAGAAACAAAGAAGCCAGATAACAATCCTATTAAAGAATTACATGGTTTTCACAAGATGCTATTAAAGATCAGAGATCTGGATGCAATTGTAGTAGCTGGTATTAATGGAAATACAGCAGGAGGGGGTTGTGAGTTTTCTTTAGGCTGTGATTTAAGAGTTATGTCTTCAGGAGATTACTTTATAGGGCTACCCGAAACGTCGGTAGGAATTCTCCCAGGCGGTGGTGGAACTCAAAGGTTAGCTAGGTTAATAGGATCCTCAAGGGCATTAGATCTAATTCTGCATGGGCAGTTAATATCAAATGTTAAAGCCCTTGAATTTGGAATCATAAATGAAATTCTTCCTAAAGAGTCTTTCCTCAAATCTTTAAAAGAATACTGTCGGATATTGGCTAACAGAGCCCCTATAGCTCTAAGGGAAGTTAAAAGAGCAATTCATAGAGGTATGGATTTACCTCTGGAAGAAGCTTTATTGCTGGAGCAAGAAGCCTTTAATAAAACTATGAATTCAAAGGACGCTGCAAAAGCAATGAGGACCATGCTCAATTCCAAAGAAGAGATAGATGTAATGTCCAAATTGGAATGGACAGGGGAATAATTCTTTTACTCTTCAGCTACCTTAACTACCTGTTTTCCAAAGTTTTTTCCGGAAAGAACATCTCTAAGAGCTTGGGGTGCGTTTTCTATCCCTTCGCTAACAGTCTCTCGATACTTAATTTTTCCTTCTTTTATCCAGTTTGAGAGCTCTCTGGTGGCTTCTGCCCATTCTTCAAACCATTCAGTAACTACAAAGAATCTGTGTTCAGGAATAGGATCCAAAGCCCCAAATACATGGAAAGGAGTTTCTTCATTTTCAAAGTCAGTTGAATTGTAGTGAGCTATGAAACCGCAAATCGGTATTCTGGCTCCTGGATTAAGGTTCTTGGCGACTGCTTTAGAAACTTCTGCTCCAACATTTTCAAAATAAATGTCTATTCCTTCAGGGCAAGCAGCCTTAAGGTCTGCTTCCAAGTTTCCAGCTTTGTAATCTACACAAGCATCAAATCCCAGTTCTTCAGTCACATAAGAGCATTTAGTTTCTCCACCAGCGATTCCTACTGCTCTACAACCAAGTATTTTGGCCATTTGGCCCACGACAGTCCCCACAGCACCTGACGCAGCTGAGACTACTACGGTTTCTCCAGATTTTGGTTTACCCACTCTTAATAACCCGAAATAAGCTGTTCTACCAGGCATTCCCACAGTACCCAAGTAGGTTGAAAGCGGAACTATCTTTGGGTTCGCTTTGAATAACTGTTTGTCATTTCCATGAGCTTTTATATAACTCTGCCAACCCCGATGAACACATACATAATCACCTACACTGTAGTTATCAGATTTGCTTTCAATCACTATTCCAACGCTTTCGCCGGTCATCACTTCGCCTATTTTTATTGGATCCGCATAAGACTTAGCATCATTCATTCTGCCTCTCATATAAGGGTCAATAGATAAGTACAGGGTTTTAATTAAAATGTTTCCTTCTTCAATTTCAGGAACTGGAACTTCCTCCAATTTCCAGCAATCATCTTCTGGCATGCCTTCTGGTCTTTTATTGAGAACCCATTTTTTATTTATTTTTTCAGTCATTTTTTTCCTTTATTAGATTTTTTGATTTAGTTTATTAATTTTTACTTCCTTGTTTTTCGATCAGAAAATAAAAAGGTTCAGTTGAGGTTTCTTTATTTAACAGATTATGGCCTAAGAATTTACAAAATCTATCAATATCTCCTTCCGTAGAAGGGTCGGTTGCATATAGTTCTACTTTTTCACCGGATTTTAATTCTTGCATTGCCTTGTGAAGCATCATTATGGGCTCTGGGCAAAGTAGACCTTTTGCATCAACTTTCATATTTCTCAACCAGGTATTTATTAGTGGTCACATTAAGTCTCCACAGCATACAAGAAGCTGCAATAATTAAACCAATACACATGCCGCTCCACATACCTGCTGCTCCTAATGTTACGGCCCAAGTATCAGTGACTGCTAGGCTGTATCCAAAAGGTAGACCAATAAGCCAATAGGCAACAAATACAATTAGCATGGGTCCAAAGGTATCTTTATATCCTCTTAAGCTACCCATTCCACACATAGCCACTGCATCCGCAACTTGAAATAAAGCTGCAAACATTAGGAGAACTACAGCTGTTGATATAACAGCTTGATCATCCGTAAAGATTGAACTAACTATCAGTTCTGCAAATAAAAGTAATAAAAAAGAATTGATAAGACCTAAGCTACAACCAAATTTCACTGCGTAAAAGGAACTATATCTAGCCCCCTTAAAGTCTTGTTCACCAACTTTATTCCCAACTCTCACAGCAGCAGCTAAGCCAATACTCATGGGAACCATGAACAATAGGCCACCAATATTAAGCGCTATTCCATGTGCTGCTACTACCTGGCTTCCTAAGCTTCCAAGAATAAGAGTAGATCCGCTAAACATGCCAATTTCAAAGAAATTACTAAGGCCCAACGGAATACCACCCCTAAGAATGTCTTTGATTACTCTCAATGAAGGCCAGTCAAAACGAGAGAAAAATTCGGTAGATTTATAATTTTTTGACCACCAAACATAAAAAATTAAAGTAAAAAGTGCAGTCCAAGTTCCTATTATCGCTGACAAACCTGCTCCTCTTGCTCCCATTTCGGGAAAACCCCAGTTTCCATATATAAAACAGTAGTTGCCTATTACTGCCATTACCAACATTCCAATGTTGATGTACATAATTGGTCTTGGTCTTGTAATTCCTTCACTTAAAGACCTTAAGGGTTGGCTTAACATGATGGGCGGAATAGCGAAAATAAACATACTTAAGTATTCATCTGTGTGTTTAATAATTCCTTCTTCCACACCAACAAAGACAAGTAGTTTTGAAGCTTGGCCTAATAAAATCATGATGAACAGAACAATAGGAATCACTAACCACATAGCTTGGCGCACCAAAGGACCTATTTCTTTTAGCTTATTAGCACCAAACAGTTGAGCTACCATGGGCGTAACAAAGAAAATTACACCTCCCAAACCAAACATCAAGGGCCAATAGAGACCATTTGCCATTAAAATACCTGCTAATACTTCAGATGAATAATTTCCAGATTGTATAACCGAATTAATACCAATTAGCTGAAGAGCAACTTGAGAACCAAACATAGGCACAGCAAGTTTTAAAAAACCTTTAGTTTCTTCTTTCATTTTAGGAGAGATAGAAAAAAGCTTCTTTTCTCTATTGAGAGGTTGTTCCATGGATGGAAGGTATTTTATCATGTGGGTAAGAAAGTACTTACAGGAAAAAACATCAGACAGGATAATCGACCTTATTGGCTAAAGAGATTCGTTTCTAGATTTGTTAATCTTTATGTTCAATATTATTTAGCTCCTCAGTTTGAGACTCTTGGAGAGAGACCAACTTTTATGGGGGCTAAATATGTAGACATCTTTGGCACAGGTATTAACGTTGGTAAGAGTGCAACCTTTGTTGCAACTTCAGATAGCAACATTAGGTTGACTACTTGGAACTTAGGTGAATTTAATGGAAAGATTTACGCAGATGATTATTGTCTTTTCACTCCTGGGGTAAGAATTGCAGCTGCAACAGAGATCAAAATTGGTAAAGGTTGTATGTTTGCTAACGGGTCTTATATATCAGATGCAGATTGGCATGGCATTTACAAGAGAGCAGAACCTGTGGGCAGCACTAAGAAGGTTGAGCTAAAGGACAATGTGTGGATAGGAGATAGAGCTGTAGTAGGTAAGGGAGTTACCATTGGAGAAAATTCTATTGTTGCTGCTGGAGCAATAGTTGTTAAAGATGTCCCATCTAATGTCATAGTGGGGGGGAATCCTGCAAAGATAATCAAAGAACTTGATCCTAATGAGGAAAAAGTGACAAGAATGGACCTTTTTAAAGATCCTGTTGCGTTAGAGGAGTTATACGATTATCTAGATAAAGTTGATTTGAAACAAAATCATCTTTTAAGCTGGATAAGAAGTCTAATTTTTCCTTCGAATAAACAATAAAGAAAAAAACAAAACCTGTTAAATCTTAAAAAAATTCCTAGTATTTTTGTACTAGCTTTTTTTCTTAAAAAAATATTCTTCTATGATAAGGTTGAAGAATCAATAACTTAATAATAAAAGGATAAATTATGAAGAAATTTATAAAATATATAGTCTTTATAGGCCTTGCTTCATTTAGCTATTTAACTTTTGCCGATAACCATATGCCAAAGACATATGCTATGGAAGGTTATCAGTGTAATTTTGCTGATGGAAAAGGTCTTAATGACGTACTAAGAGTAGCATCTAAATGGGATAAGTGGTCAGATACCAACTATTCTGTTCCTTATGCTGCTTGGGTTATGGTTCCGTTTTACCAAACTAAATCTGATTTTGGATTTGACCTAGCTTGGCTTGGTGTTTCAGATAGTTGGCAGGAGTTAGGTCAATCTCAAGATGAATGGATGGAGAAAGGACAAAGGCTTCAAGCAGAGTTTAATTCAGTAAGTCCTTGTGACAATCATGTTGCGTACTGGGTTTTTACTCAAAGAGAGTCTAAAGAGACAAATCCAAAGGGATATTTGAGTGTTCGTGGTTGTAATAATAATGAAACAACAACTTTAGAACAAATCAATGCTGCAAGTGCTAAAAGAAATGAATACCTTGATTCTTTAGGAATGGATTCGGCTATCTATGCCTGGTTCCCTGGTGCTGGTAGTCCCATAGAGAACACATACGATTACTTAGAGGTGTGGGCTAATTCGTCAATGAAAGAGTGGGGCACAGCACCTGATGCTTGGCTTGCTGGAAATCCAGATCCTTCAGGACTTTCAGATCTTAGAGAGTGTGATATGCCGAGAGTTTATTATTCGCAATATGTAGGTGGAAAAACTGCTGAGTAAAAAAAAGATTAAAATAATCTAAAATTAAAGAACGGTCACAAAAGTGGCCGTTTTTTTGTAAATAGGTCTTTAGCTTAACCTTATATATAATTATTATTAGGAGACGGCAGTAATGGCAAAAGATTACAAACCACAAGACCTTCTATCTAAAGAACAGCTCAAGATTATAAGGAAGAAGAGGGACTGGATAAATGTAGTTTCTATTTCAATGAATTGGCTACAAATTTTGGCTGCTATGGCTTTGTTCTTTTACTTTCCAAACGCTTTAACCTTCTTACTTTCTGTAATTGTAATCGGCAGTCGGCAATTTGCTTTAGCAGTATTAGCGCATGATGGGGCGCATAATCTATTATTTTCTAATGAAAAAATTAATGACTTTGCTTCCCAATGGTTTTGTGCATTTCCACTATTTTCAGACAACCGCCCTTATAGACCATATCATCTAGCACATCATAGGTTTACAGAATCAGAGAATGATCCTGATTTAAGTCTAAGCGCACCTTTCCCTATAACAAAAGCAAGTTTTCGTAGAAAAGTTATTAGAGACTTAACCGGCCAAACTGGATTTAAAAGATATTCAATAGCTCTCAAATCAATCTTTTCTTCAGAAGCTGACAACTTTGCAGGAAGGATAAAAAAAATATCAGATAAGATCAGCGGATTTTTTATTAGCAATCTGGTTATTTTTTCCCTTATTGCTATTTTTTCGCATTGGTCTATTTACTTCCTACTTTGGTGGATTCCTGCATTTACCTATTACAGCCTTATAGTTAGGATAAGAAATATTGCTGAACATTCAGTTACTCCAGGTGATACTAATCTCAATAACACTAGGACTACCAAGGCGTCTCTGTTAACAAGGTACTTACTGGTTCCTCACCATGTAAACTTTCATCTAGAACATCATCTCTTTACAAACTGTCCTTGGTATAACCTACCAAAAGTACATGAAATGCTGAAAGGAGAACCCCTAAGAGATAAGATGTGTATTGAGGAATCTTATTTTTCAGTTTTAAGAAAAGCGACATCAGGATAATTTTTTATGACTAATGAAAAAGATACAAGTGATTTAACTGCAGAACAGCGGTATGTCACACAAGAACAAGGGACTGAACCGGCTTTTAGTGGAAAATACAACGACACTAAGGCTGAGGGTTCATACAATTGTGTTTGCTGTGGTGCAGAACTTTTTAGTTCCTCCAGTAAATTTGATTCAGGAACGGGATGGCCAAGTTTTTGGGAGCCTGCTTCAGAAGAAAGTGTGGATGTAGAAGAGGATCTATCTTTGGGTATAAAAAGAATTGAAGTGCATTGTCAAAAATGTGAAGCGCATCTAGGTCATGTTTTTCCTGATGGCCCTCAACCTACTGGCCTAAGATACTGCATTAATTCTGTTTCCTTGGATTTAAAACCGAAGAATTTAGAAGAGGATTGAACCTGAATTCAGATAAACCAGAATCGCAAACAAATCGGACCTCTGTCAAATTATTAGCTAGCTCAAGCATAGTAAGCTTCTGGACTTTTGTTTCCAGACTTCTGGGGTTAGTTAGAGATATTGTTTTTACTTCTCTCTTAGGGGCAGGGGTCGCCCTGGATGCTTATGTAGTAATCACAAAGATTCCTAATGTATTTAGAAGGATATTTGCTGAAGGTGCTTTCAACCAAGCTTTTGTACCAGTACTTTCAGAATACAAGGAAGGTAGTGATGAAAGCGAGGTAAGAGTTTTAATAAACAATATTTTTGGGGTTCTCAGTTCGAGCCTATTGCTTATTACTCTTATTGTTCTTTTACTTACTCCTATTTTTGTCTTTATTTTTGCTCCGGGTTTTTACTCAGAACCAATTAAAAACGAATTGGCTACAGACATTCTAAGAATAACTTTTCCATACCTTTTCTTTGTATCACTGGTGGCTTTATCCGGATCCATAATGAATACCTATGGAAAGTTTTCAATTCCAGCTTTAACTCCTGTTTTCTATAACCTCATATTAGTTTGCACAGCAATTTGGATAGCACCACTTTATGAAGTTCCTATTTATGCTATAGCTTGGGGTATGTTTGTTGCTGGGTGTATTCAACTTTTAATACAAATCTATCCTTTAATAAAATTAAAATTACTTCCTAGCTTTTCTCTAAATTTAAATCACCCTGGGGTTAAAAAAGTTCTCTATCTAATGATTCCAGGAATAATTGCAGGAGGCGTTAGTCAGCTTAATATGCTCGTAGACACCATATTGGCTTCTTTTTTACCTACGGGTAGCCCAACGTGGTTGTATGTTTCTGACAGGTTAATGCAGTTACCGCTTGGGATTTTTGCTATTGCCATAGGTACTGTGTTACTTCCCCGGCTTTCTTCTTTGCATCAAACTGATGATAAGGAAGGATTCTCGAGAACAATGGACTGGTCTATAAGATTAGTTTTGTTAATTGGGGTTCCTTCAATTATAGGTTTAGTTCTCTTATCAGAACCAATCATTCTTACCTTATTTGAGCGAGGGGAGTTTATTGCTTCAGACACGAGACAGGCGTCTTTTAGCCTCATAGCACTTGCATTAGGCTTGATTGCCTTCATGCTGATTAAAGTGTTGACCCCTGGCTTTTTTGCTCGTCAGAACCCTAAAACGCCTTTGAAAGTTGCTGCAGCCTCTATGGTAGTTAACGCTGTTTTAGCTTGGTTACTCGCCTTTTATTTAGGTTTCAATCATGTTGGTTTAGCAATAGCTAGTTCTATTGCCGCGTATTTTAGTATTACTATATTGCTCTTTATTCTCTTAAAAAATAAGATTTATCAAGTTCAAAAAGGATGGATCATTTTTTTAGGAAGAATATTTGCTGCCTGTTTAGTTATGACTGTAATAGTTAATCTAATGAATGTAGAGACATTTGCATGGAGAGAGTTAGATCAAGTGGTCCGTTTTATGCAGCTTTTGCTTATAACCTTTAGTGGCATAGCTTCTTATCTTGCTGTGTTGTGGATTTCAGGACTTAGGTTAAGAGATTTAAAAGGTTAACTATGTATTTGATTCGAGGAACAAATAATATAGAACTTTTCAGATCCAATTTTCCTGAGATCTCTACTGTAGCAACCATCGGAAACTTTGATGGCCTTCATCTTGGTCATCAGCAGATATTAAAAACTATGCAGGAAGAAGCGGATATTTACGGGCTTAAAAGGCTAATAATCTTTACTGAGCCACACGCTCAAGAATTTTTTTCTGAAGCAGCAGGTTTGGAGACTTCAAAGCCTCCTCGAATTTTTCCATGGCAAGAAAAAGTGAGGAAGATGAGGGAGTTCGGTGTTGAATTTGCTTTTTTCTTGAAATTCAATAATCAATTGAGATCTATGACGCCTGAAGACTTTTTAAATAAAATTTTGTTAAGGCTTCACATTAAAAAATTAGTAATAGGAGATGACTTTAGATTTGGGGCCAACCGAGAAGGAGATTTCAGTCTACTTAAAAACTGGGGAACTCAGAATTCGATAGAAGTTTCTAACACCGAGACTTATGAAATTGATGGGGAAAGAGTAAGCAGTACCAGAATAAGGGAGGCTCTAACAGAAAACAATTTTGAAAAGGCCAATAAATTTTTGGGCAGGCCTTTCACTTATTCTGGAAAAGTAGTTTATGGGAACCAGTTGGGTGGTCAACTTGGGATTCCTACTGCAAATTTATGGCTACCTAAGAATAAATTACCTATTTCTGGTGTTTACATTGTTAAAGCTTTGCTCGATAAAAAGAAATTAAGAGGCATAGCCAATATGGGAATAAGGCCCACTGTGGGGGGAGAGTCGCCTGTTTTAGAAGTACATCTATTAAATTTTTCCAAAAAAATTTATGGCAAAAGGTTAACTGTAGAATTTTTGAAAAAAGTAAGAGATGAAAAAAAATTTGAAAATTTAAATGCTTTAAAAGACCAAATTTTTAAAGATATTTCTACCGCTGAGAGTTATTTCGGTTAAAGTGCAAAAAATTAACATGAAAGACTATAAAGAAACTCTTAATCTGCCTAAAACAGAGTTTGCAATGAAGGCAAATCTTCCTAATAAAGAGCCTGAGTTATTGAAATATTGGGAAGAAATAGAGCTGTATAAAAAGTTAAAAAAGAAAGGGAAAGGGAAGGATAAATTTGTACTTCATGACGGTCCTCCCTATGCAAATGGGGCTATTCATATTGGCCACGCGGTAAATAAAACGCTGAAAGATATTGTTGTTAAATCTCAAACCCTAAGTGGTAAATACTCCCCTTACGTTCCTGGTTGGGATTGCCATGGCCTCCCCATTGAATTAAATGTTGAAAAGAAGTTAGGCAAGGTAGGCGATAAAGTAACCGCAAAAGTGTTTAGAGAAGCTTGTCGAAATTATGCTAAAGACCAAATAGAAATACAAAAAGAGGAGTTTAAAAGACTGGGGGTTTTGGGAGATTGGAAAAATCCCTACCTAACAATGGATAGTCAATTTGAAGCAGGTATAGTTCGTTCTTTGGGTCAAATAATCTCAAAAGGGTATGTAAATAGAGGAGATAAGCCTGTCCACTGGTGTGTTGATTGTGGCTCTGCACTGGCGGAAGCAGAAGTTGAATATCAAGACAAGATTTCACCCTCCATAGATTTTGGATTCCCTATTGAGATTGAAAAAATAAACTCTATTTTCAATCTAGACTTGGATATGTCTATTTATGTTTCAAGTTGGACTACCACTCCTTGGACCGTACCAGGGAATGTAGCACTTACAGTTAATGCCGAATTTGATTATTGTTTAGTTCAAATAAAAGAAAGCTCAAAGGATTATGGCCTTCTTATAGGTAAGAAGTTAATAGAACCTACACTTGAACGGATTGGTGTAAAAAACTTCGAAGTTTTAGCTTCTTGTAAAGGTATAAAATTAGAGGGATTAGAAGCCAAGCATCCTTACTTAAATAGGCCTTCAAAATTAGTATTAGGCGATCATGTAACCACAGAGGTTGGAACTGGAATCGTCCATACCTCGCCAGGGCATGGTCTTGAAGACTACTTAGTAGCCAAAGAGTATGATTTAGATGTACTAAGTCCGGTTAAGAACAACGGAACTTTTAATTCTGATGAAGAACATGTAGGGGGTCTATTCGCTTTTAAGGCTAATGAAAAGATCATTGAAGTACTAAAAGAAGAGGGTACTCTTTTTGCACTAGCTGACTATGAACATAGTTATCCGCATTGTTGGAGGCATAAAACACCACTAATGTTTAGAGCCACTCCTCAATGGTTTATAGGTATGGATAAAGGTTCTTTGCTTGCAAATGCTAATAAGGCCATCAAGGAAGTAAACTGGGAGCCTTCTTGGGGTGAAACCAGGATGTCCAGCATGTTGGATAGACCTGATTGGTGTATATCGCGTCAGAGAGCATGGGGTGTTCCTATCCCCCTTCTAATTCATAAGGAAACAAGAGAGTTACATCCGGACACCAATCAATTAATTGAGGAGATTGCTGAGAAGATAGAAAAGCAGGGAATAGAGTCCTGGCACGAAGTCAAGATAGAAGACCTTATTAAAGATTCATCAAACTATGAAAAAATAACTGATATCCTGGATGTGTGGTTTGATTCGGGTGTTACGCATGCTTGCGTCTTGGCCGACGAAGAATTGCAGTTCCCGGCCGACCTTTATCTGGAGGGCTCAGATCAGCACCGAGGGTGGTTTCAATCTTCGTTACTTACGAGCATGGCCATAAATGACGCACCTCCTTATAAAGGAGTTTTGACACATGGTTTTGTTGTCGACGCTGAGGGAAAAAAGATGTCCAAGTCCCTTGGGAATACCATTTCACCTCAAGAAATATGGAATTCTCGAGGAGCAGATGTCTTAAGGGCATGGATAGCTTCAACCGATTATAGGAATGAAATGGTTATATCTGATACCAGATTACAGGGAGTTTCAGATACATACAGAAGAATCAGAAATACCATAAGATTTTTATTGGGAAATGTTCATGATTTCGATTCGGCGAGCCGAGTAAAAGAAAATGAATTAACAGAAATAGATAGATTCATGGAGATTAAAACTCAAAACCTCCAAAAAGAATTAATAGAAGATTATCAAAATTATCAATTTCACCTAGCCTTCAACAAAATACACAATTTTTGTTCCAATGATTTAGGCGGGTTTTATTTAGACATTCTCAAAGATCGTCTTTATACCTGTGGCAAAGAATCTTTAGCCAGAAGATCATCTCAAACTACTTTATTCCAGATTTTAGAGGCATTAATACGTTGGATTGCTCCCATACTTAGCTTTACAGCTGAAGAGGCTTGGCGTTTATACCATTCTGATCTTGAATCAGTGCATTTGTCCGAATGGTTTGAAGACTGGGTTTGTTCTTCGGAAGGATCAATATCTGAAAGTGAATGGCAACAAGTCCTTAAGGTTAGATCTGAAGTCAATAAGATTATTGAATCTTCAAGAAATTCTGGCCTTATTGGTTCCGCATTAGAAGCAGAAATTGAATTATTCTGCTCTAAAGATTTGGAAAGCATTCTACGAAAGTTTTCTGAAGAATTAAGGTTTGTATTCATTACTTCTGAAGCAAAAGTCTTAAAAGAAAATGGTGAAGGTGAAGAAACAGAAATAGAAGGATTAAAAATAAAAATTTCCAAGACTAAAGAAGGTAAATGTGAAAGGTGTTGGCACAGTAGACCTGAAGTCGGTTCAATCAAAGATCATCCCACTTTGTGCAATAGATGTTTGGAGAACATTGACGGAAAAGGCGAGGTCAGGCTCTTTGCTTAACTATGAAAAAAGGTGTAATAGTTTTTTTCATCATTTTCTTGGTGGGACTAGATCAGCTATCAAAGTTTTTTATTTCTTCTCATCTCAGCTTAGGTGAATCCTTAAACATATTCCCTTTTTTGAATTTTACTTTAATTCACAATACAGGAATTGCTTTCAGTATCTTTGATGAAGGGGGAGAAATTATTAGGTGGCTCTTGGCAGTTTCTGTTACAGGTATTTTGGCTTACTTGGTTTTCGTCCTTTATAAGAAAACACCAAAACATCAGTTAGAGTTGGTTTCTCTTTTACTTATAATTTCAGGTGGACTGGGGAATTTAATAGACAGGCTGTTGTTGGGCTACGTTGTAGATTTTCTGCATGTTTTCTACCAACATTATTCTTTTTATGTCTTTAATATGGCAGATAGTTACATAACACTTGGAATTATCTTTTATCTGAGCTATTTATTTTTTATTGAAAGGATTAAAGAAACATGAAAGTAATTTTGGCTAATCCTAGAGGGTTTTGTGCTGGAGTGGGTCGAGCCATAGAGATTGTGAACAAAGTAATCGAGCAAAATGGCCCCCCAGTCTATGTGAAGCATGAAGTTGTACACAATCAAACCGTAGTCGATGAGTTAAGAGAAAAGGGAGCAATATTTGTTGAAGAAATTTCTGAAATTCCTTCAGGCTCTACCGTGATATACAGTGCTCACGGTGTCTCAAAAGAAGTACAAAACCATTCTGGAACAAAGGAGTTAGGTGTATTTGATGCAACTTGCCCTTTAGTAAGTAAAGTTCATTCTGAAGTTGAACAGCATTCCAGAGCCGGTAGAGAGTGCATACTGATAGGGCATAAAAATCATCCAGAAGTTGAGGGCACTATGGGTCAATATGATACTTCTAATGGTGGAAAGATTTATTTGGTTCAGTCCCAAGAAGAGGCCAAAGAAATATTAGTTAAAGACCCTCGTAATCTATCTTTTGTAACCCAAACAACTCTTTCAGTAGATGATACTCAAGAAATCATTGAAATACTTAAGCAAAGATTTCCTTCAATTTTAGGTCCCCGCAAAGATGACATTTGTTATGCAACTCAAAACAGGCAAGATGCTGTAAAACAACTAGCCCTTGAATGTGATCTGATATTAGTTATCGGGTCTAAAAATAGCTCTAATTCCAATAGGCTAAGAGAAATAGCTGAAAGATCTGGAGTAGAGTCGTACCTCATTGATACCGCAGCAGATTTAAATCTTAAGTGGTTTAAAGAAAAGAAAGTCTTGGGAATAACATCTGGAGCTTCGGCTCCAGAACATTTAGTAAAAGATTTATTAGAGTCACTAACTCAAAACTTCGACATTGACCTAAAAAAGGGAGAAGATAGGCAAGATGAAGGAATTTTCTTTAAATTACCCAAAGAGTTAAGGAATTAATAATTTTGAACGCTAGAGGTTTTAATTTGTCTATACCAAAAATTAAGCGTTATTTTTAACGCAAGGAATGAAAATGAAAAAGATTAATTATATATTTGTATTAAGCGCACTTTTTTCTCTATCTCTATGTCTTCAAGCCGAGCCAGGTAAGAAAAACAAAAAAATGATGCACATGGATAAAGATCAAAACGGCGTTTTAAGTTTTGTGGAATTTAGCTCGCGTAGCGAAAGAATGTTTGCATTTTTAGATCGGAATTCAGATGGAAATGTCACAAGACAAGAAATGGATATTGAAGAAGGTTTGAGGGAAGAAAAAATGCTCTCTAAGCTGGCAGATAAGCTAGATAGAAATGACGATCAAAAGATAGATCAAAAAGAATTTATTACCGGATCAAAAGGACGTCCTGAACCAGGACAAAGACCTAAAAGAAGAGGGCCACCAAAAGGACCTCCTCCTGAAGGTAAGAAAGAAGTTAGCGTGGCAATCTTTAAGGCTTTAGATAAAAATAAAGACGGATATCTAAATTCTGAAGAGCTTTCTAAAGGCAGAGAAGTTGGACCAAAAGTAGCTAAAGACATCAAATTTCAAACCTTGGATTTAAATGGCAACAGTAAGGTTTCTAAAGAGGAATTTATGTCTCCGATCCAAAAAGAATTTGGAGAAATGGATAAGAACTCAGATGAAGTTCTAGATAGAAAAGAGTTGATGAACTCTTCGAAAAGGAAAAAAGATGCACAACGAAAATATAAAGACAATATGTGGAAAGGAAAGCCTCCTACAATGCATAGAGAGAGGGTAAGGCGTTAGGAGTTTCATTGTTTACAATAACCAATCATTTTGTAGACCAAGCTGAATTTGTAGAATCTCCAAATTTTTCTGAGAGACCAGAAGGAGCAGAACCCACCCTCCTAGTTATTCACAATATAAGCCTCCCGCCCGGTGAATTTGGAGGTTCTTATGTTGTGGATTTTTTTCAAAATAATCTAGATTCTTCTACACATCCCTTTTTCGAAGAAATAGTTAATCTCCAAGTCTCTAGCCATTTGTTTATAAACAGAAAAGGCGACTTGATCCAATTTGTAGAGTTAAGTAAGAAAGCTTGGCACGCTGGAGCCTCAGAATTTGAGGGACAAAAGGAGTGCAATGACTTTTCAATTGGCATAGAGCTTGAAGGGACAGACACGGAACCATACTCTGATGAACAATACTCTTCTTTAATAGATTTAACTCAGTGTCTAATAAAAACTTATTCAAAAATAACTAATGAAAGAATAGTAGGACACTGTGATATTGCTCCTACTAGGAAAACAGATCCTGGGGAGTCGTTCGATTGGAGCAGATATAGGAGTTCGTTAGCTTAATTACTCTTGGATCCAGAGCACTTCTTCTTTTCCAGAATCTAAATTCACTCTTCTAGCCAATACAAATAAGAAGTCTGAGAGTCTGTTTATATAGATCAAGCAACTCTTCTCTATTTTTTCAGACGCATTTGCATCTATTAATGATCTTTCGGCTCGCCTGCATACGGTTCTAGCAATGTGAATGACAGAAGACCTTTTGCTTCCTCCAGGAAGGATAAAGTTCTCTAGATCTGGAAGGCCGCTATTTAATTTATCAGCTTCAGCTTCCAGCTTGTTAAGGTGCTCTGGGTTTAAGGGAATTTTTGATTTTGTGGTCAAAATACCACCAATATCAAAAAGACGGTTCTGTATATTTTGTAAGTATTCCTTGTTTTCTTTAAGTCCTTTCAGGGAACAAAGCAGTCCTAGCCAAGAATTAAGTTCATCTAAATCTCCGACGGCCTTAATTAAGAGATTTGATTTTGTAACCCTTGTGCCATCTCCCATTCCGGTCGTGCCATCGTCCCCCTTTTTTGTGATAACTTTTGTAATTCTCTTAGCCATATCTACTGTTGAATTCCGTAAGTGGCATTTAACCATAAAGATCTCCCTTGGTTTTGGTAATATCCATTGAATCCTGAGGCAGTAAAATATTCTTTATCTAAAATATTCTCTACTTTTAATGAAATGCTCATTTGGTTTAGTCTTTCCTTTAGGAAAGTTAAGTGAAGTAGATGATATTTAGGAAGAGGCATATCACCAAAATCTCTTCTTTTATCAAAGGCAGATAGGTTAAAGTTTAAAGTTCCAAAGCTAAGGTCTCTATAAATATTAACGCTTAAAGACTTCTTTGATCTTCTCAGAAGTTGTAAGCCAGTTTCATCTTTAGGATCCTGGTATCTAAATAAGAGTCTTCCATTGATAGACTTATTTTCCCATAGGTATCTAATTTCAAAACCTTTAGTATTACTGTGTTCTATGTTCTTTAGGATATTTTCTTGAAAATCAAAATTAATAAGATTCTTAATATTGTTGTTGAAGGCCACTATGCTAAAAATAGAATCATCACTTGTTTTCTCCATTGCAAACTCTTGCCCTTTGGAAATTTCAGGATGCAGATTGATATTCGAACCATAACCGTATAGCTCTGAACTATTAGGTGATCTGAAGGCTGAACCGCTATTAAATCTTACTGACCAAAAGGGATTAAGATTTTTTTTATAACCTATATTCCAAGATTTATGAGAGCCATATAAATCATGATTTGAAAGTCGTAGTTTAACTCTAACCAAATTGGCTTTAATTTTTATTTTACTTTCAGTCAGGAAAGAATTCGTCTTTGTATTTTTTTGAAAGTGAGTTCCAAAACTAGAATAATTTACTTTTTGTTTTTCCTGAACATAAATTGCAGCATAGGAGAAATCTTTATCAGAAGGGCTGGAAAGCATTAACTCAAAATTGAGGCTATCGGTTTCTATTTTATCTTTTTGATCCAAATTATTGAGTTGATTCTGATCGATTAAATCTTTGGCTGCACTCAAATTGAAAGAAACTAAGAAGGGGTCTTTGTATTCAAAGAAGTAGCTAAAGGAGTGGGCTGAGTTTTCATAATTATGAGATAAAGGATTTGATTGGAAATCTAAGTATTCAGTTTGTCCTTTAGATAACCATGTAGAGATATTAATTTTTGCTCGATCTTTCTTGGAATTAAAGGATCCTCCTAAGCTTTTATTTTTGTAGCCGTTATTTATTGAAGAACTAAGCAAGCTGGGGAAACCTTCTGATTTAGATTTCAGAAGAAAAACATTTAAAGATTTATCTTTTTTAACCCAATTTTTTTGAAAGTTTTCTTTCTTAAAGTTATCTGTTCCTCTAGTTACTGACAGTTGTAATGATGAATCCTGTTGATCAGGAAAAGTTGAGATATTTATCACACCTCCTATAGCTTCCGATCCATGAGTAGATGAAAAAGGGCCTGATCCTATTTCGATACGAGATATTAAACTGGGATCTATATTATTTATCGCGGCTCCTCCAGCTGTGTAAGGATTGATTTTCACTCCATTTACTTTTACTAAAGTGTGGTTGCTATTAGAGCCTCTAAGAAATAACGAAGAATACTGACCTAAACCCCCGTTACTGCTGGTATCTATTCCCAAGTAATTACTTAGAATGCTTATAAAGTCTTTAGGGGCAAGCCTTTTAAGATCCTTTTTATCAACAATATCAATGGTGGCATTTACTTCTATCTTTTTTTGAAGAATTTTTGAACCAATGCTTACAATCTCTTCAACTTTTTCTTCTTGAGCACTTAAAGTTAAGGCTATAAAGCAGCTTAAGATAATTACACTCTTTGTTTTCATAAATGCTGTTAGATAACAGAAAGCTATCTTTTTAATATAATTTCTGGATCAATGGACACTTATTATCAGTTAAGGAGCAAAAAATGCCATCTTTTGATATTAAATCTGAATTAAATGCTCATGAAGTAGCCAATGGAGTAGATCAGGCCAATAGGGTAATTGAAAACCGATTTGACTTTAAGGGGACAGGAGCAAGATTTGATTTAGGTGAAGGCAAAGTAACCCTTTCTTCACAAGAAGAATTTCAACTGCATCAAATGCTTCCCATTCTAAATGAATCTCTGGCCAAGAGGAGGGTCGACCTTAAAAGCTTGAAGGTTGAAAGCATAGAGGTATCAACCGGGAGTGCTAAGCAGGAAATATTGTTAAAAGAAGGCATTGATCAAGAAATAGCTAAGAAGATTACGCAAATGATTAAATCATCAAAAATCAAAGTGCAGGCTTCAGTGCAAGGCGATAGTATTCGAGTGAATGGGAAAAAAAGGGATGAATTACAACAGGTTATTAATATGTTGAAAGAAGCCAATTTTGATCTTCCTCTCCAGTTTGAGAATTTTAGAGACTGAAATGAATGCCTGGGTTATCTCTCTAAAGGCATACTTAAAGCCTAATCTACTACTTATTGTATTACTAGGACTTTTGGCAGGTATTCCTTATGGAATGATTCTTGATCCCTTAAATTTTTGGCTTTCTAAATCAGGTGTTGATAGAGCTTCAATAGGATTGTTATCACTTGTCTTTTTAACCTACGCATTTAAAGCACTTTGGGCTCCTTTAGTAGATAGAATTCAATTGCCTTTTCTAAAAAGAATAGGGCAAAGAAAAAGCTGGTTAGTGTTGGCACAACTCTTATCTTTTATTTTTTTGATTGCCATTGGAATGAATGATCCTAAACAGAATCTTGAGCTTTTGGTTATTTGTGTTTTTGCTTTGGCTTTTTTTTCAGCTACTCAGGACATTTGCATAGACGCATTAAGAATAGAGTTAGTTGAGAAAGAAGAATTAGGTCAAGCAGCTGCGAACTATCAATTAGGTTGGCGAGTAGGTGGGGTATGGTTCGCGCAAGTAGTTGGTTTTATCTTAGGCGGCACTATTGGGTACAGCAATGCTTATCTTATAGTTGCTTTAGTTTTCTTAAGTTTGTCTGTATTTATTTTTTTTAAAATGCCTGAACCAGAAAGAATAGTTCGACCTTATATTTCGGTCTTTTCTCATCCAGGAAGGTGGCTTAAAGATTCTTTTGTTGACCCTGTTGTGGACCTGTACGATCGCTACAAATCAGAAGTTGGATTATTGCTTTTGCTCATATTCTTTTATCGCTTAAGCGATATGTATTTAGGTCCTATGGCCATGCCTTTCTATAGAGAGATGGGTTTTACTGAAATTGAAGTCGCATTAGTAACAAATTTCTTTGGAACGGCTGTCACAATAATTGGGGTTTTTGCAGGAGGTTTGTTGGTACATCGTTTTGGGCTTGAAATTAATCTCTTTTATGGAGCCCTACTCACTGCATTAACTAACTTACCTTTTGTATATTTAAATTATTTAGGTACTGATCTTGACCCAAGCAATGAACTCCAATTTCTTTGGGTGGTTATAGGAATGGATAATTTCACACAGGGTTATGTTGGAACTATAGCTATAACTTTTATATCTAGAGTAGTCTCACCTAGCTTTACAGCTACTCAATATGCTTTATTGGTACTATTAGGAACTGTTCCCTCTAGAATACTTGGTGGTTCATCAGGTTTTGTAGTCAATGAATTTGGTTATCACGATTTCTTTTTGATTGCTTGTGCTTTAGGAATACCTGCAATAGTACTTTCCTATATTGTCTGGAAGAAAAAACTCATTTTTTCTTCAAGTTAGATCACTTGTTTATTTGCTTTTTACCCCAATATTTTTAGTTAAGAGATTCAAATGAAATATTTCTTACCTACTTTTATTGTTTTACCCATTTTAGAAATGTACCTTCTTATACAGGTTGGTACCTTTATCGGAGCTCTTAATACCATAGCGTTAGTTCTTTTAACAGCAATGATGGGTCTATTTCTTTTGCGTCAACAAGGCTTTCAGACCTTGCTCAATGCTAGAAATAAATTAATGCAGTCTGAATTACCTGCCGAGGAGATAGTTACTGGGATTTTCTTAGCAGTGGGAGGGGCTTTACTGCTCACTCCTGGATTTGTTACTGATTTCATCGGGTTTATATGTTTAATTCCTTTCACCAGACACTTCCTTATGTCCAAAGTGGCATCCAGTTTTTTTAATGTTTCTGATTTTTCTCAACAAAAAGAAAAATTTAAGGGTGAATGGATTGAAGGTGAATATAAGAAAGAGGAATAAAATTCGGCTTAAAAGCTTGAAAATTCTGAATTTATCCCCAAATTTATTACAAAGATACTTCAATGAGATTGACGTATGGCTTTTCTAGATTAAAATGGCGGCCTTTTTAACATAGTGTTTATTTAAAAAATGGAGATAAACAGATGAAATTTGTACCTTTAGGAGATCGCGTCTTAGTTAGACGCACCGATGAAGAAGAAACTAGTGAAGGCGGTATAGTCCTTCCTGGTTCTGCAGCAGAAAAACCTTCCCAAGGTGAAGTGTTAGCAGTAGGTCCCGGAAAAACTAATGACAAGGGAGAAATTCAAGCTGTCCCAGTAAAAGCTGGCGATATGGTTGTGTTTGGTCAGTACGCTGGCAGCAATACTGTCAAAGTGGATGGTGAAGAGCTAGTGGTTCTTAATGAAAACGATATTCTTGGTATTCTCAAGAAATAATTATTAAAAGAGGTTAAAAATGGCAAAAGAAGTCAAATTTGGTGAAGCAGCCCGTCAAGGCATGTTAGCAGGTGTTAATATCTTATCGGATGCAGTAAAAGTGACCCTTGGACCCAAGGGAAGAAATGTTATTCTAGATAAGTCTTTTGGAGCACCTACGGTCACAAAAGATGGGGTATCAGTAGCAAAAGAATTAGAGCTTCAAGATAAGTTTGAAAACATGGGAGCTCAAATGGTAAAAACGGTTGCATCTCAAACTTCTGATGAAGCGGGTGATGGAACAACCACAGCGACAGTACTAGCCCAATCAATTGTTATCGACGGTCTAAAATCAGTAGCAGCTGGGTTTAATCCAATGGATCTCAAGAGAGGCATAGACAAAGCTGTAACGGCTGCTGTTGAAACTCTGAAAGATGCTTCGCAACCTTGCGAAGACGAAACTGCGATAGCGCAGGTAGGAACGATTTCAGCTAATAGCGATACCCAAGTAGGTGAAATAATTGCCGAAGCTATGCAAAAAGTAGGCAAAGAAGGGGTCATCACTGTTGAAGAGGGCAATGGAATTGAGAATGAACTTGAGGTGGTCGAAGGTATGCAATTTGACAGAGGCTATCTTTCTCCGTATTTCATTAACAACCAAGACAGAATGACAGCGGAACTGGACGATCCTTTCATTCTTCTACACGACAAGAAAATCTCTAACATTCGTGAATTACTTCCTCTTCTAGAATCCGTAGCAAAAGCCGGAAGACCACTTCTGGTTATAGCTGAAGATGTTGAAGGTGAAGCTTTGGCAACATTGGTAGTAAATAACATGAGAGGTGTAGTTAAAGTTTCTGCTTGCAAAGCTCCAGGCTTTGGAGACAGAAGGAAAGCAATGCTTGAGGATATTGCTATATTGACAGGCGGAACGGTGATATGTGAAGAAGTGGGACTCAATCTAGAAGGAGCTACTATTGAGGATTTAGGTCAAGCCAAGAGAGTCGAACTCGACAAAGAAGACACGACCATTATCGATGGAGCCGGATCTTCCGACACTATTGGTGCACGAGTCAATCAAATAAGAACTCAAATAGAAGATACTTCGTCTGATTACGACCGAGAAAAACTACAAGAGCGCGTAGCTAAATTAGCTGGTGGTGTTGCAGTAATTAAAGTTGGTGCAGGTTCTGAAGTAGAAATGAAAGAAAAGAAAGCGAGAGTGGAAGATGCTCTTCATTCTACAAGAGCGGCCGTTGAAGAAGGCGTTGTAGCTGGAGGCGGTGTTGCTTTAGTCAGGGCTCTGCAAAAACTTGAGGGACTTGAAGGAGACAATGA
>CAXFFS010000011.1:0-25834 GCA_964002385.1 uncultured Gammaproteobacteria bacterium
CTGGTATGGACAAGAATGCAGACTATATAAACTCTCTTTCTTATCTAGGATTTGGGTTTTTAGAACTAGGAACGCTAACTCCCAGGGCTCAATCGGGAAATATAAAACCTAGGCTTTTCAGGTTAAGGGATGAAAGGTCTTTAATTAACAATATGGGGTTTAACAACAAAGGCATAGAGCATGCAGTTTTAAAAATAAAGAATTCTATGTCTAAAGCTGTTATAGGTTTAAGTATCGGAAAAAACCAGGAAACACCTCTAGAAAAAGCTTTAGAAGACTACCTTTTTTGTTTAGAGAAAGCCTACCCAGTTTGTGACTATGTTGCTGTAAATATTTCGTCACCTAATACCAAAGATTTAAGAAAGCTTGAAAGCGAGGAGTACTTCTCTAGCTTAATTACCAATCTAAAGAAACAACAGGAAGCCTATTCAAAAGAACTAGGTTATAAACCTATAGTTTTAAAACTGTCTCCAGATCTCCAAGATCGAGATTTAGAAATAATTTGCAAAGAGATTCTAGACAAAGATATAGATGGAATTATTTGTTCTAACACTACTATCGCTCACAATTATAATTACCAAGGAGGTTTGAGCGGAGAACAATTGTTTGAAATCTCTAATAGATGCCTGACATCATTTAGAAGTTTTTTAGGATCCTCTTTTCCAATAATCGCTTCCGGAGGAGTTATGAGTCGCCATCATTTTGAGAAGAAATTAGAGCTAGGAGCTGATCTTGTTCAAGTCTATACAGGCATGATCTATAAAGGACCAGCTTTGGTTAAAGATATATTAAATTCTTAAATCTCTAAAAAAAATAATTTCATAAAAACTTGACAGAGTTACCCTTTCTAATCTTTATACTAAAAAGGAAATAAATTTTATTATGAACTCTGTTGTAGTAGTTGAGTCTCCAGCTAAAGCTAAAACCATTGAAGGTTATCTGGGTGATTCTTATAGTGTTATAGCTTCATTTGGCCATGTTCGAGATATGGCAGATAAAGATGGAGCAGTCATTCCTGGAGCTTGGTCAGATATTAAATGGTCTTTAAACAAGAAAGGCAAAGAACAAGTTAAAGAAGTTTTAAGCCTCCTTAAGAAAGCTGATCACTTAATATTAGCAACAGACCCTGATAGGGAAGGAGAGGCTATAGCTTGGCACATATATGAACTACTGAATGAAAAAGGTGCCATACAAGACATTAAGGTAAGTAGAGCGGTTTTCAATTCAATAACAAAAAGTTCTGTTCTTAAGGCTATTGAGAAACCTAGAGCCATTGATCAAGATTTAGTGGATGCTTATTTAGCAAGAAGGATTTTAGATCATTTAATAGGTTTCAAAGTTTCACCCTTATTATGGCGCCATGTTTCTAGAGCCAAATCTGCTGGGAGAGTCCAATCTCCAACTTTAAGGATTATTTGTGAAAAAGAAGATGAGAGAGATGCGCATGTAGCAGAAGAATTCTGGCCCCTTAAAGCAACCTTTACTTTTGAAGAATCACAATTTGATGCTGATTTAGTTTCTATAAATGATAGAAATCTAAGTAAAGATCAATTAAATAATGAAGAAGAAGTAAATCAGGTTATAAAAGAACTAGATGAATGTTCATTTTTGCTTTCTGAGGTAGAAACAAAACCTCAATCAAGTTCTCCAAAACCTCCTTTTAGAACCGCTACACTGCAAATGGCTGCTTCTAGTTCTTTGGGGTTTGGTGGAGAACGCACTATGAATGTCGCACAGAAACTTTATCAAAATGGCTTGATAACTTATTTAAGAACTGACAGCAATTCAATTAGTTCCGAACCAAATGAAGAAGATCCCTTTTCAGAAGAGAACCCTGGACCAGCTCCTTTGCATGAGATAAGGAATTTAATTTCAGATAAATTTGGCAATTCATATCTTTCTGAAAAAATTAGAGTCTATAAAGGTAAGGTTGTAAATTCACAGGAAGCGCACGAAGCTATTAGGCCCACTGATATTTTTACAAGCCCTAATGAAGTTAGTCTTAGTAATGATGAAGAAAAGTTGTATACATTAATCTGGAACAGGACAGTAGCAAGCCAGATGGTTAATTCTAGATATGAAAGGAAAATTCTTACAATAGAGTCTTCTGATAAGAAGTACACTTTTAAAGCCTCTTCTAGAAAGAATTTATTTTTAGGTTTTGAGACCTTAACGAACGAAGGAGAAGAAACTGAATTCCAATTTCCTGAAAATTTAGTTAGAGGTTTAAACTTAGAACTAACTTCGAAGGATGTAGAGAAGAAATTCTCCAAACCTCCAAATAGGTTTTCTGAAGCTTCTCTAATTAAAAGAATGGAAGAAGAGGGAATTGGGAGACCCTCTACATATGCAACTATAGTAAAAGGCCTTAGAGATAAGAAATATACATATGGGTCTAAGTCTATTGCTCCTTCAGATTTAGGAAGAATTTTAACTTCTTATTTAAAGAGTGTTTTTAAAGATTTCTTTATTGAAACCAAATTCACCGCAAAGATGGAATCTAATTTAGATGAAATAGCGTCAGGTAATAAATCATGGCAGTCAGTTCTAGATAAGTTTTGGGTTGATTTACAGCAGTACCTGAATAAAAAAATAAATGAAATAGAGATAAGCAATAAAGATGAATTTAAGACTAGACAGGTTTTAGATCTATTAAATGAAGAGTTGCATGATGTTATCTTTCCAAAAACTAAAGATGGCTTGATTTCAAAAGAGTGTCCTAAATGCTCTGAAGAGATAAGCCTGAAATCCGGAGCTTGGGGTTATTTTGTTGGTTGCGCCAAATGTAAGTGGACTAAGAAGCCTTTTGATTTTCAAACCAAGTGGGAAACGTACCAAGAATTACCTAAAGACCTTGGAGTGCATCCAGATTTGAACGAAATAATATTTGCAGACATGACGATAAATGGTCCATGTGTTTGGACCATGAAAGAAGAGAAGAAGATTTTTGGAACACCAGATGATGATGAATTTATTCTAGACATAGGACTGAATAGGGCCATCGAACTTATTGAACGTAGCAATGCAGAAAATATCCTCTTCGCTGAAATTAATACCGGGTTACCTATAACTCTAAAGAACGGTAGGTTCGGAGAATATACAGAATATGATGGTTTCAATAAAGCCACAAAACTTAAGCCCGAAGATAAAGCTCCTAGCCCAAAAGTTTCATATTATGAACCTCATACAATTGATTATGAAAGTGAATCTGGAAGAAGGCATGTTTTAGATTCTTTAAGAATAATAGGTTTTGTATATTACAAAGATGGAACAGTAAAACCTGTAGGGATTAAGATTAGAAAGCCGGGCAAAGCGTTTAAGTTTGTTAAGAATCTAAAAATAGGAGATCAAGAAACTGAAGTGCCTTCAGATTGGTATAAATTAGAAAAGGATCAGCAGTCTTTTATTGTCAATGAAACTTTACAGTTGAAAGAAGGGGATGAGTTCAAGTATTTAGAAGATTGCGAGTTAATTTAGGACAGATTTCTCAATAAACCAACGCAAGTACCTTCAAAGTTTAATTCATCAACAGAAGGGTTAACTTTTATATCAGAGTAATTCTCATTTTCTGCCTTTAAAATAACTTCTTCTAAAGATAATTTCTTAAGTGTCTTAACAGTCACCTCGTCGTTAATCCTTGCAACGACTACTGAGCCTACTTTTATATCATTTGTTTTTTTTACGCCAATTAGATCCTCTTCAAAAATACCAACATCAACCATGCTGTCTCCCTTGACCCTTAAATAATAGTCAACGTTTTCCGACAACAGACTTTGGGAAGCTGGTATTCTTTTTTCAATATTTTCTTGAGCTAGTATAGGCCCACCAGCAGCCACCAATCCAATAACAGGTATCCCTTTCTCTTCTTCATTTAAGACAATACCTCTCGATGCTCCTGCGAGAATTGAGATAAAACCTTTTTTTTCAATAGCTCTTAGATGTTGTTCGGCGGCATTATGAGATTTAAAACCCAGAGTCCTAGAAATATCAGCTCTTGTGGGAGGAAAACCTTTATCCTTTAAATGACTTTTGATAAGTTCTAATATCTCTCTTTGCCGTGAAGTTAAGTCTTTCATATGTGCTCCAAAACTTTATTACTGTAATTATATACAGTAAAATGGTGAAAACTCAAATTTATGTTAGTAATAGGTATTACCTCTAGAGCGCTATTTGATCTTGATGACAGCCATAAGGTCTTTGAAGAACAAGGATTAGAGGCCTATAGGGAATATCAAATTTCAAAAGAAAATGACGCTCTTAATCCTGGACAGGCTTTTCCTTTGGTCACGAAATTATTAGATTTAAACAAACATTTAGGCCAAGAAAAATCTGTTGAGGTGGTTTTGCTTAGTAGAAATTCAGCTGATACAGGCTTAAGAATCTTTAATTCTATAGAACATCATAATCTTGATATTAAAAGAGCAGCTTTTTGTGGGGGTAATAGTCCTCACACTTATGCAAAATCTTTTGGTGCACACTTATTTCTTTCAACAGAATTTTCAGATTGTAAATTAGCCTTAAAGAGTGGAGTTGCTGCAGCTAGAATCATCCCTACTGGGGTTGCTAAAACAAGAGATAGTCAATTGAAGGTTGCTTTCGATGGAGATGCGGTAATTTTTTCTGAAGAGTCCCAAGAAATCTATGATTCTCAAGGCATAGATGCCTTTGATAAGAATGAAAAAAATTTGGCAAATAAACCTCTTTCAGGTGGCCCCTTTAAACCTTTCCTTTCTGAACTACATAGGCTCCAAAATTTATTTCCTCAGTCTGAGTGCCCCATAAGAATAGCCCTAGTTACTGCTAGATCAGCTCCTTCTCACGAAAGAGTTATTAGAACTTTAAGAGAATGGAAAGTAAGGATAGATGAAAGCTTATTTTTAGGTGGTTTACAAAAAGTTGATTTTTTAAAAGTCTATCAAGCTGATATTTTCTTTGATGATCAGGAAGAAAATTGTGATTCTGCGAGCGAAGAGGTCCCAACTGGCCAAGTAGTTAACCTTAAGGCTTAGACTGTAAATTTTAAATAAAGGGTATAGAATTCGGTTTCGCAACTTTTTTACCACTAAAAATTTAAGCTATGGAATACGTTTGTCTCGATTTAGAAGGAGTGTTAGTCCCAGAAATTTGGTCTGAAGTGGCTAAATTTACTGGAGAAGACAAATTCAATTTAACCACTCAAGATATTAAAGATTATTCTGAACTAATGGATATGAGAATGGGGCTTGTCGAAGCGATGGATATTTCTATAAGTGACATACAAGCAGTCGTACATAAAATGGAACCATTCGAAGGGGCCAAGGAATTTATGGATTGGGCAAGAGATAATTTTCAAGTAACCATCGTTTCAGATACCTTTTATCAATTAGCTTGGCCTTTGATAAAAAAACTGGGAACACCTTCAATTATTTGTCATCATCTAGAAATTGAAGGAGAAAAGCTGAAGGGTTATTCTTTAAGACAACTTGAAAACAAAAAAAGAGTAGTTCAGACTTTCAAGGCTTTAAAATATAGAGTTTTTGCTGCTGGTGATTCTTATAATGATATTCAAATGTTAACTGAAGCAGATTTAGGAGTTTTCTTCCAGGCTCCGGAACACATAAAGAATGAATTTCCAAAAATTAATTGTGTTGAGAACTATGTAGAATTAAAGAAAGTTTTTTCTAATGCATCTGAATTTGTTGCATTAAGTTAGAAAAGCTAATGAATAAAAATATTTCTCAAGGTAAAAAACTAAGAAAGACCATTGCTGAGAATGTTCCCTTACAAATTGTTGGAACTGTGAATGCTTACTCTTCACTTTTAGCAGAAAAAAAAGGTCACAAAGCTATTTATCTTTCTGGCGGAGGAGTGGCAGCTTCCAGTATGGGTATTCCTGATTTAGGCATAACGACATTACAAGATGTATTAATAGATGTTAGAAGAATTACAGATGTATGCGGTTTACCACTCATTGTTGATGCTGATACTGGATGGGGGGGCGCTTTTAATATTTCAAGAATGGTTAAGAGCATGATTTCTTCAGGAGCAGCATGTATTCATATCGAAGATCAAGTGGAACAGAAAAGATGTGGTCATAGGCCAAATAAGGAACTTGTTTCTGCAACAGAAATGCAAAATAGAATAAAGGCAGCTGTTGATGCCAAAACTGACTCTGATTTTATGATAATGGCTAGAACGGATGCCATTGCCAATGAAGGATTAAACTCTGCACTAGATAGGGCCATTTCCTATGTTGAAGCTGGAGCAGATGCGATATTTACGGAAGCGGTAACCGAGATTGACCAATATAAGAAATTTTCTGAAAATTTAAATGTTCCGATACTGGCTAATATTACTGAATTTGGAAAAACTCCTTTATTCTCAAAAAAAGAATTGAAAGAAGCTGGCATAGACATGATTTTATATCCCTTGTCCGCTTTCAGGGCTATGAGCAAGGCGGCTGAAGAAGTCTATTCAGAGATATTAGAGAAAGGCACTCAAGAGTCCTTAATTGATAAAATGCAAACCAGAGATGAACTTTATGAAGTTCTCGATTATCATACTTTTGAAAAGAAACTTGATGATCTATTTAATGAGTAGTCAAGGGAACTAATATGGCAGAGAAGAAACTAGAAGGAGCAGGATTAAGAGGTCAAGTAGCTGGTCATACCGCCCTTTCTACTGTAGGAAAGGCAGGAAAAGGTCTTACCTACAGGGGTTACGCAATTGAAGAGTTAGCAGAAAAAGCTACTTTTGAAGAAGTAGCCTATATGCTTTTGTATGGCCATCTTCCCAATCAGTCTGAATATGATAATTATTCAGACAAATTGAAATCTTATAGAAAACTTCCAGATGAATTAAAAGAAGTATTGCAAAGAATTCCAAAGAGTACCCACCCCATGGATGTAATGAGAACTGGAAGTTCTATGTTGGGGAATTTAGAACCAGAAGGAGACTTCTCTAACCAAAATGAAACTGCAGACCGGATCTTAGCTGCAATGCCTTCAATCATAACTTATTGGTATCGTTACTCTCACGAAGGGGAAAATATAGAAACAGAAACAGACCATCCTACAATGGGGGGTCAATTTTTATCTTTACTAACTGGAAAAGAACCTAGTGAAGAACATGCCAGATTCTTAGATGTTTCATTGATTCTTTATGCTGAACATGGGTTCAATGCTTCTACTTTTACAGCCAGAATATGTGCCTCAACCCTTTCTGATATGCATTCTTGTGTTACTGGGGCCATTGGTACCTTAAGAGGACCACTGCATGGAGGTGCTAATGAAGCTGCTATGGCCACAATAGAAAAATTTTCTTCAAGAAATTCTGCGAATGAAGGCATCAAAGAAATGCTGTCAAACAAAGAGAAAATCATGGGATTTGGACATGCTGTTTATACGAATGAAGATCCAAGAAATAAGATTGTTAAAGCTTGGGCAAAGAGATTGGGTGAATCAAGTGGAGATAGCCTTCTGTATGAGGTATCTGAAGAAGTTGAGAAAGTCATGGCAGAAGAGAAAGATTTGTTTGCTAACACAGATTTTTACATGGCTTCAGCGTATCACTATCTAGGTATTCCTACTCCAATCTTCACCCCTCTTTTTGTGATTGGTAGGACTTCAGGATGGACAGCAAATGTAATGGAACAAAGAGCAGATAATAGAATAATTCGACCCAGTGAAGAATATACAGGCCCAGATAAGTCAGAGTGGGTCGATATGTCAGATCGTTAATTAATTAAGGAAAATTATATGACTGGAAACGTTGACTCTAACGTTAGACCTGATCCAGATCAGGTACTGGTTAAGATTGCTGATTACGCCCTTAACAAAACCATAGAAAGCGAAGAAGCCTTAACCACAGCCAGATACTGTTTAATGGATACTTTAGGCTGTGGCCTGTTGGCATTAACTTTTGATGACTGTAAAGATTTATTAGGACCTTATGTAGAAAATACGAAGGTACCGAATGGAGTTAGAGTACCAGGAACTAAACATGTACTTGATCCAGTAAAAGGAGCTTGGGATATAGGTGCAATTATTCGATGGCTAGATTTTAATGACACTTGGTTGGCAGCGGAGTGGGGACACCCATCAGATAATCTGGGTGGAATATTGTCTGCTTCCGATTTTATTTCTCAACGGAATATTGCTTCAGGAAAAGCAGGTTTAACAATGCACGATGTTTTGATAAGCATGATAAAAGCCCATGAGATCCAGGGAGTGCTTGCTTTAGAAAACAGCTTTAATAGGGTGGGATTGGACCATGTGGTGTTAGTAAAGATAGCTTCAACGGCTGTTATTTCATCTTTATTTGGACTATCTAAGGAACAAACAATTAATGCACTTTCTCAGGCCTTCGTAGATGGGCAAAGTTTACGGACTTATCGACATGCACCCAATGCAGGACCCAGGAAGTCATGGGCAGCTGGGGATGCTACCAGTCGGGCTCTTCAATTAGTCCTATTGACCATGAAAGGCCAAACAGGTTATCCAAGTGCAATAAGTGCTCCAACTTGGGGGTTTCAAGATGTGCTCTTTAAAGGAAAAGAATTAAGACTGCCTCAAGAATTTGATTCTTACGTAATGGAGAATATTTTATTTAAGATCTCTTATCCAGCTGAATTTCACGCTCAAACTGCAGTGGAGGCAGCTGTTATTCTTCACCCAGAAACTAAAGATAAGGGATTTAATAACATTGATAAGATTGTCATTACTACTCATGAATCTGCAATCAGAATTATAAGCAAGGAAGGTAAACTCAATAACCCTGCCGACAGGGATCACTGTATTCAATACATGACAGCAATAGGTTTATTAAAAGGTAATTTGGTAGCCGAAGATTATGAAGATGATGTTGCTTCAGACTCTCTGATAGATTCTTTAAGAAGTAAAATGGTTATAGAAGAAGATCCTAGATACAGCAAAGAGTATCTTGAAGCTGACAAGAGATCTATTGCTAATGCAATTCAAATCTACTTTTCAGATGGAAGTTCTTCAGACAAGGTTGAAGTTGAATATCCTATTGGTCATAAAAGGAGAAGAAAAGAGGGTATTCCTGTTTTAATAGAAAAGTTTAAGACCAATCTTGCTACTCAGTTCTCAAATTCTAAATCAGATGAAATCAATAGCCTTTGTTTGGATCAATCAACTCTAGAGAAAACTGTGGTTTCTGATTTTATGAATCTTCTGGTAGCGGAATAGTGATTCTGGATTCTACATTCTCATCTTCACTGAAAGTACTGAAGAAAGTATCTTTTAATTTTTCTGCAGCATACAAATCCATTTGGTCATCAAAGTGAGGAGACGAGCTGTCTTGTGTAGCGCTACCGTATTGATGAATACTCTCAGACTTTAAATTTCCATTTTTGTTCCATTCGACGTAAATATACAAGCCATCTCCACCTTGGGCTTTCAGATAACCTTCTTTTTGTTGTCTTCCGTAGATAGCTCTTAAGGTGTCAGGACCTCCTTGCACAGAAATTTTCTTATTCCCTCTTACAAGAAAGTTTCTTTCTGACCAAAGAGGATCTAACCGTCCGTAGATTTTATTTATCTGCTCTACACATTCTCTAAATACTGTTTCAGCAGGAGGTGGGGATCTCTGCCCTTGTTCAGCAAGCCATTCAGGGCTTATTGTACATACTCCTAAGGCGGCTGATCTGTTGTTAAAATCAGTTTTTAAATCCCAATCTTTTACTATTCTTTGAGCATCTATTAAGTCTTTTTCTTCAAAGTTTATTTCAAAAATCTGTTCAAGATATTTATAAGCTCTTGAATTTTTTGAATAAGAATTATCAAACTTAATTTTTTTAAATTTCTCTTCTGAGACATATTCTGTTTCTGAAAATAATTCGAGTCCTCTATTTGCTCTATTTGTCATTCTTGTCTGTAAACCCAAAGTAGAAGAATAGTCAGAGGGAGATAAATTATTTTCTTCAGACGTGACTTTAAAGGGATCTTGATTAGTACTAATTAACCAACCTGATTTTGGGTTTATTAATAGAGGTATACTTTTTAAAGGAACTATCTCATTCCAAACAAGAGAAGATTTAGTACCATCAACGGGTTGGGTCCAATCAATTCCTTCTTTTCTATTCGGAGAAGAAGAATTGTGTAAAAAAATGATATTAGATTCTTTGTCTGCATAAACTGCATTAAAAGAAACTATTGATCTGAGTTTCATTGCATCTAACCAATCTTTCTTATTTTTTGATTTATTTAACCTATACCATTGCTCAACTTGTTTGATATCTTCCATTCCGCTAAAACGTATGGCATAAATACCGTGATCTGTTTCTAATACTGGACCATGAATTGAATATTTAGTTTCTCTATTAAAAGTCCACCAAAAAGGGCCCCATAATTTTATTGGTAACTTAAGGTTCTTCTTTTTAAAAGGAACCCACTTACCATCTAACCAATATTCATTATCATCTTCGGGATTTACTTTAAGTAAAAAAGAATCCGAAAGGTCAGGTTTATTTACAGTAAATCCCCATCCTACATTTTCATTAAAACCAACAAAAATAAATGGAGACCCTGGAAAAACTCCACCCATCATATTCCAGCCTTCCTCACTTTTTACATGAGCTTCATACCAAGCTACTGGCCCCTCTAGAGGTTGATGAGAATTAATCATCAGGCGGGTGCTTCCATCACCAGTTTTATTCGGATTTGCAGAAAATGCATTTGAGCCAAGAACCAAGTCCTGCCATTCAAGAAGGTTTGATCTGTATTCAGCTGTTTCTTTATCAGCTAGCCCTTTTCCGCTTTGCAGCTTCTCTATGGAACTAATGACTCCAGAGAAGAAGAGATTTTGTAAGGAGAAACCAACAACAATATCTTCTTTGGTAATAGGAAAATCTTTAATGTATTCACTTTTTGGATTCAAAGCAGCCCAATAATTTAATCCATCAGCGTAAGCTTCTATAACTTTTCTAACCTCTGGAGAGAGATCTATTTCATATCGTGAGTTTACTCTTTCTCTAATCTCAAGCGTCTTTATTAAGTAGTCAGTTACAGCTCCTTCAAAGCCTTCTTTTAGCCCCATTTGTGCTCTATACAAAGACATATTGGATATCAAGTTCTTCATGTCATCTTCTGCATGCGCATAGGCTATACCAAAAGCTACATCAGCATCTCTTTTCCCTTCTATGTGTGGTACACCCCATATATCTCTAGTAATTAAGGCCTCATAGTTTTTTGCTTTTTGTAATGCTTCTGTCTTGAAATCAGCGCTTAGTATCTGGAAACAGAAACAAATTAAAAGAATATAAAGAGTCTTCTTCATATTATTGGAAAATCTAGAAGATCTTGTAAATCCCTTAAGGCATCTTCAGCTTTTACTACTTTTATAGTCTTCATACCTAAAGCTTTAGCCGGTTTTAAATTTACGCCTAAGTCATCTAAAAAAATTACTTCATTTGGATTCACTTTTCCTCTCTCACAGGCTAATTGATAGAACTTAGGATCAGGTTTTCGGACGTTTTCTTTACTTGATTCAAATACGAAATCAAATAGCCCCATGATTTCTTGATTGGTTCCTGATATAGCTGTAGATGTATTTTCTTTTTCCAACTCCTGGTCTTCAGTAGATTGGATATTATTAGTTAAGCAGCCTTGGATAAGTTTATCTTTTATTTCGCGAATAGCTTTAACCATTTCAGGTCTAATTTGACCTTTTAAAAGAGTTAGGACTTGTTTGCCGGGGACTGAATGACCAAATTGTCGGCTCTCAACCTCAAACAGAGAATCAAATTCTTCTTGATCTATTTCACTTCTTTCTAATTTAGCCCAAGCATTATTATCGGGATTAGTAGAATTAATGGTTCTGATTAAATCTTTAGGTAAATTGCGTTTTTCTTCATAAATATTGAATGAATCGAAAGGACTGGTGGTAATTACTCCTCCGAAGTCCCAAAATACAGCTTTAATCATGGTTTTAATCCTTTATTGAGGGCTGCAGTATATTAAAAAAAATAAAAATAATACTATTTAAACTATTAAAAAAGCCTAAAAAACCTATAATCGCACCCCCGAAATTAGCTTAAGATAAGAAAATGTCTGGAAATACAACAGGAAAACTTTTTAACGTAACAACTTTTGGTGAAAGTCATGGGGTTGCTATGGGCTGCATAATTGATGGATGCCCTCCAGGTATGGAACTATCTGAAGAAGATATCCAAGTATACTTGGATAAAAGGAAACCCGGATCATCAAAATTTACTACTCAAAGAAAAGAAGAGGACAAAGTAGAAATTTTGTCTGGAACTTTTGAAGGAAAGACAACTGGGACCCCCATAGGACTTTTAATCAAAAATAAGGACCAAAGGTCAAAGGACTATGACAAGCTAAAAGATGTCTTCAGACCTTCTCATGCAGATTATTCTTACATCCAAAAGTATGGGATAAGAGATCACAGAGGTGGTGGAAGGGCATCTGCTAGAGAAACAACCATGCGGGTAGCTTCAGGTTCAGTTGCCCGAAAGTATTTGAAAGAGACTTCAGGTATAGAAATAAATGGCTATCTAAGTCAAATAGGAAGTCTCAAAGTTGAAGAAATAGATTTAAACGAAATCGACAATAACCCTTTTTTCTGTCCTGACAAGAATATGACTCCTAAGATTGAAAAGTTAATTGATAAATTACGTGAGGAAGGAGACTCTATTGGTGCAAAAATAACTGTGAGTGTTACGAATTTACCCCCAGGCTTAGGAGAACCTGTCTTTGACAAGCTCGATGCTGAGATAGCTAAGGCTCTCATGGGCATTAATGCGGTTAAAGGAGTAGAAATAGGATTGGGTTTCTCTGTTATTGAAACTAAGGGATCTGAAAGTAGAGACGAGATGTCTCCCGCAGGATTTAAGTCCAATTCCTCAGGAGGAACTTCAGGAGGAATATCAACAGGGCAAGATTTGATAGCTAGCATTGCTTTAAAACCAACTTCGAGCATATCTAAAGAAGGAGAAACGGTGGACAAGGATGGCAAAGCAGCCAAGATCAAAATAACCGGTCGCCATGATCCCTGTGTAGGAATCAGAGCAACCCCTATTGCAGAATCAATGGTAGCCCTTGTATTAATAGATCATTTGCTTCGAAACAGAGGCCAAAATGCTGATGTCACTTCAGAGGTACCTAAAATTCCTTCTAAAGAATAAATGTTATGCCAAGCACTCTTTACGATAAATTATGGAATCTTCATGAAGTTATTCAAAGAGAAGATGGTACCCATCTACTTTATATCGATAGACACTTAATTCATGAAGTTACTTCCCCGCAAGCCTTTGAAGGGTTGAAGCTTGCTGGCAGGAATCCATGGAGAACTTCATCGAATAAAGCTACCCCAGATCACAATATTCCTACTACAAACAGGGAATTAGGCATAGAAGGAATAACAGATGAGGTGTCTAAGTTGCAAGTCACCACTTTAGACGATAATTGTAAAGAACACGGTATCGAACAATTCGATATAACAGATGAAAGACAGGGTATTGTTCATGTCGTAGGTCCAGAACAGGGAATTACTTTACCCGGGATGACGGTCGTATGTGGAGACTCACATACTTCCACACACGGTGCACTAGGAGCTTTAGCTATGGGGATAGGCACATCTGAAGTAGAACATGTTCTAGCTACTCAGTGCCTAGTAGCTACCAAGCAAAAAAATATGAAAGTTGAAGTCAAAGGTATTCTTCCTAAGGGGGTCTACTCAAAGGATTTAGCTCTGAGAGTGATTGGCAATATCGGCACTGCAGGCGCAACAGGATATGCCATTGAGTACATTGGTGAAGCTGTTGAATCTATGTCTATAGAAGCAAGAATGACCGTATGTAATATGGCAATAGAAGCAGGTGCAAGGGCAGGAATGGTTGCTTTTGATGATGTAACTTTAAACTACGTAAAAGGCAAACCCTATGCTCCTTCAGGAAGTGAGTGGGACCAAGCATTAGACCTTTGGAAGAATCTAAAAAGTGATGAGGGGGCTAGTTTCGATAAAACAATAGAAATTCATGTAAGTAAATTGAAACCTCAGGTTTCTTGGGGCACATCACCTGAGATGGTTATAGATATAGATTCAATCATTCCAGAACCTAAGTCTAATTCTGAATCTAATGCTCTAGATTATATGGGTCTGAAAACTGGAATGAGACCTCAGGATATAAAATTGGACCAAGTCTTCATAGGTTCCTGCACAAACTCAAGAATAGAAGATTTAAGAATTGCTGCTGAAATTGTGAAAGGCAGTAAAGTTAACAAGGATTTAAAAAGAGCTATAGTGGTACCCGGTTCTGGATTGGTATCTAAGGCGGCAATAGAAGAAGGTCTTGACCAAGTCTTTGTAGAAGCAGGATTTGAATGGCGGGCTCCTGGCTGTTCAATGTGTTTGGGCATGAACCCCGATCAACTTGATGAAGGTGATCACTGCGCATCAACATCCAACAGAAACTTTGAAGGCAGACAAGGTTATAAGGGAAGAACCCATTTAGTCAGCCCAGCAACTGCAGCGGCAGCTGCTGTAGCTGGTCATTTTGTAGATGTCCGGGATATCGTAGGATCTTAAGATGAACGAGTACACAATTCATTCTGCAAAAATGGTCCCATTGGACAGATCTAATATTGATACGGATCAAATAATCCCCAAACAGTTTCTTAAATCAATAAAAAAGACAGGTTTTGGACCTAATTTATTTGATTCTTGGAGGTATTTGGATTCAGGATTTCCTGGACAAGACAATTCGAAAAGGCAACTCAATCCAGAATTTGTATTAAATGACAAAAAATATAAAGGATCTGAAGTTCTAATTTCAAAAGAAAATTTCGGTTGTGGATCAAGTAGAGAGCATGCGGTTTGGGCCATGCAAGATTACGGTATCAAATGTGTTATAGCTCAGAGTTTTGCAGATATTTTTTACAACAACTGCTTTAAGAATGGCCTTCTCGCCATTAGTTTGTCTAAAGATTCAATAGAGGAATTATTTAGGCTAAGCGAGAAAGGTGAAAATATTCACGTAGACTTAATCAATCAAGTCATTCTAGACTCAAATGAATTAGAGATTGTTAAATTTGAGATAGAAGATTTTAGAAAAAATTCTGTTTTAGAAGGTCTCGACGAAATCGGTTTAAGTCTGAAGTACAGCAAAAGTATTTTGAGTTATGAAGAAAACATAAAAAAACTGACCCCTTGGATTCTTAAATGAGCACTAATAAAAAAAGAATACTCATTCTTCCAGGTGACGGTATAGGTCCTGAGGTTAGTTCTGTTGCTTATCAACTTTTACTACTACTAGATAAAAAATTTTCGTTGGGTCTGGAAATATCTAAGGGTCTACTCGGAGGGATAGCTTATGAAGAAACAGGAGATCCGCTCCCGAAAGAAACTCTAGATAAAGCTGAGGAAAGTGATGCGATTCTCTTGGGTGCGGTCGGAGGACCTAAATGGGACCACCTTCCGGCGGATAAAAGACCAGAGAAAGGACTCTTGGGGATAAGGTCTGAATTTGATTTCTTTGCAAATCTTAGGCCAGCAATTTTATCAAAAGAACTTGTCTCAGCGTCAACATTAAAAGAAGAAAAAGTAGCCGATTTGAATTTACTTATAGTTCGTGAACTCACCGGCGGTATTTATTTTGGAGAGCCAAGAGGAAAGGTTGAAGGTTCAGACGAAGCACTAAATACCATGAGATATAGTAAACATGAGGTAATCAGGATAGGAAAGGTAGCTTTTGAATCTGCAAGAAAAAGGAATGGAAAACTTTGCTCTGTAGATAAAGCCAATGTACTTGAAGTTAGCGCTTTTTGGAGGGAGGTAATCTCCGATCTTGCCAAAGAATACCCTGATGTGGAACTAAGTCATATGTTAGTTGATAACGCAGCTATGCAATTAGTCAGAGAGCCAAAACAATTTGATGTGATAGTAACGGGGAATCTATTTGGAGATATCCTTTCCGATATAGCAGCTATGCTAACGGGTTCAATAGGCATGCTTCCTTCAGCTTCTCTTAACGATACTAACAAAGGTCTTTATGAACCAGTTCATGGTTCAGCTCCTGACATATCAGGAAAAGACTTAGCCAATCCTTTAGCTTCTATTCTATCTGTTGCTATGATGATGCGTCATACCTTTGATGAAGAGGAAGTGGCTTCGACAATAGAACACTCAGTAGAGTCAGTTTTAGCATCTGGTAAAAGAACACAAGATATTGCTAAAGAGAAAGACACAACAATTGGTACCAAAGAAATGGGTCAAGAAGTTTTATCAAAAATAGAGCTCACGTAATGAAGAAAGCTACAAATATAGCCATAGTAGGAGCTACAGGACTTGTGGGTAAAACTTTTATTGAATTACTTGAATCGGATCACTTTTTAGATTCAAAAATTCACTTAGTGGCAAGCAAAAAATCTAAAGGCCAGATAATCTCCCTAAGGAATTCAAATCATGTTGTAAGTGCATTAGAAGATTTTGATTTTTCCAAGATGGACTTAGTATTTTTCTCAGCCGGGTCAGAAGTTGCTAAAGAATATGCACCTAAAGCAGTGAACAAAGGGTGCTTTGTAGTCGATAACTCTTCGTGTTTCAGAAAAGATAAAACTATTCCTTTAATAGTGCCCGAAGTTAATGGAGAAGCTTTAACAGATGATGCAGTCCCAGGCATAGTGGCTAATCCTAACTGCCAAACAATCCAAATGGTTGTTGCCTTGAAACCATTGCATGACTTATTTATTATCAATAGGATTGATGTAACTACTTTTCAAGCAGTATCGGGTTCTGGAAAATTAGCTCAAGATGAATTACAAACCCAAGTTAGACAACAATTAAAAGGTGAGAAACCTTCTTCACATATCTTCAACAAACAGATTGCTTTTAATGTGTTGCCTCATTGCGGTGAATTTGAGACAAATTCTTACACACAAGAAGAAATGAAGATGGTGTGGGAAACTCATAGAATTCTAGATGCAAACATTGAGGTGAGCGCGACGTGTGTGAGAGTTCCTGTAGTAAATGGACATTCAGAATCTGTACATATTGAAACCCACGAACCGATAACTATTGATATGGCTAAACAGTGCTTGAGCGAAGCCAAAGGAGTAGAACTATTGAATGAAGAAGGTCCAGAAAGTTATGCAACTGCTGTAGAAGTGGATGGAACAGACTCTGTGTATGTTGGCAGGCTACGAAAGGATCTTTGGAATAAAAATAGGCTTAATCTTTGGGTAGTAGCAGACAACTTAAGGAAAGGGGCGGCATTAAATAGTATTCAGATTGCTGAGATACTTTTTACCTAGTTTCTATGAACATTGATCAACTCATCGAAAAAATAGAAATGAGTTTTGAAAGTCTATTAGGGCTCTCCATTCATGGTTTATTGGGAATAATTGTAGGTCTAATTATTTTCTCTCTATTACTTTTTTTGATTAAGTATGAAAGAAAAATTGACAGGAGCTTTAATTTTCAAGCAGATAATCTCAGTGAAGTCGGCAATCCTATTGAAGCAAATATAAATTTAGCTAGAAGCTTGATTGAGATGCAGGAAATTCAAAAAGCAAAAGATTGCTTAAATCAAGTTGAAGCAGAAAAAGATTTGACTGAAGAGCAAAGAAATAAAATTGAAATTCTCAAAGGTAGAATGAAAGAAAAAGAGGATGGCTAAACAGATCTTCCGCATAGTTCTTGGAATTGAGTATGAAGGAACAGCCTACAGAGGATTCCAGAAACAAAAGAACACAACAAAGACTATACAGGGTTGCTTAGACAAAGCCTTAAGCCAGATAGCTGACCAAAACATACTAACAGTCTGCAGTGGAAGAACAGATGCAGGTGTACATGCCTATTGTCAGATCATACATTTTGATACTGCTTCTATAAGAGAAATTAAATCTTGGATTGAGGGAGGTAATGCATTACTTCCAAAAGACATAAGAATTATCTGGGCAAAAGGAGTAAATAATGACTTTCATTCGAGGTTCTCAGCTATTTCAAGAACTTACAGGTATATTATTAGAAATTCATCCCTGCCTTCAGCTTTAGAAAGGAATAAAAATTTGTGGGTAAAAGAAAATTTAGATTTGTCAGCCATGAGAAGGGCCTCTTCTTATTTAATTGGCGAAAATGATTTTTCCTCTTTTAGATCTTCTTCTTGTCAATCGAAAACACCTTACAGAAATATACATTCGATAGAAGTTAAGAAAAAAGGAGACTTAATATCTATTGAGATAACGGCAAACGCCTTTTTGTTAAATATGGTTCGGATAATAATAGGAACTCTTTTAGAAGTGGGCACCAAAAAGATTGTCCCCAAAAAAGTTAAACACATTTTAGAAGCTAAGGACAGAAGACTCGCTGGCAAAACTTCTTCTCCCAAGGGCCTGTACTTTGTTGGAACTAAATATCTAAAGAAATACAAAGTTCCTTCCATTTTAAAACCTGTTGTCTAATAGTAACCTAAAAGATCAAATCTGATAGACTGCGCGACCTCAGGATAGATGATGAATTTGTTTATAAAGATTTGTGGTATTACTAATGCTAAAGACGCAGGTTTAGCTGTCTCTTTTGGAGCTAATGCATTAGGTTTTATGATGTATCGAAAGAGTTCCAGGTATATACCTAAACAGGAAGTAAAAGAGATACTAAAAGAGTTACCAGATGAAATTATTCCGGTTATGGTTTTTGTTGACCCCAGCACCGAATATGTAGACTCTTGCCTAAAAATTTCTTCTAAGATTATTCCTCAGTTTCACGGTAATGAAACCGCAGAATTCTGTTCATCTTTTAATAGAGATTTTATTAAAGCCATAAGGGTATTTAAAGAAGAAAATCTTATTGCTGGTTTTGAAAAATATTCCAATTCTTGGATGCTTTTGTTAGATAGTTACACAAAAGATAAGTTTGGTGGAACAGGGAAGGTATTTGACTGGAGTTATCTAAAAGGGAAGGACTTCAATAAGGCTTATTTAATAGCAGGAGGCCTGAATCCCAATAATGTTGAACAGGTATTATCAGAAACCTCTTGTTCAGGATTAGATGTAAGTTCAGGTGTAGAATCTTCACCAGGAAGTAAAGATTCAGTCAAAATGAAAAGATTTATTGAAGTCGCTAGGAATTTTCATGCCTAAGAAGGACAAGAAAGTTCCTGATTCCCAAGGGCGTTTTGGGGCTTATGGCGGAGTGTATGTAGCTGAAACATTAGTCCCTGCATTAGAAGAACTTGCTCAACAGTATGAATTAATTAAAGAAAACAAAGAATTTAAGTCTGAAGTACAGAATGATCTGGAAAAATTTGTTGGAAGACCCTCTCCTTTATATTTTGCCAAACGCTGGTCCAAGCAGTTAGGAGGAGCAAAGATATATCTCAAAAGAGAAGACTTAAATCATACAGGCGCCCATAAAATAAATAATACCGTTGGACAAATACTTCTTGCCAAGCACATGGGAAAGACAAGAATAATTGCCGAAACTGGAGCTGGCCAACATGGCGTGGCTACAGCAACTGTGGCTGCGAGGCACGGCATGAAATGCGTTGTCTATATGGGTGAGAAGGATATAAAAAGACAATCCTTAAACGTTTATAGAATAAAAATTTTGGGTGCTGAAGTTATTTCAGTTAACTCAGGATCAAAAACTCTCAAAGATGCCATGAATGAAGCTATGAGAGACTGGGTGACCAATGTAGATGATACTTATTATATTATTGGAAGTGTTGCGGGTCCTCACCCTTACCCCCAGATAGTTAGGGACTTCAATTCAGTAGTTGGGAAGGAAGTGTTGGTTCAAAGCAAGGAAGAAATAGGCAAGATGCCAGATCTTCTGGTAGCTTGCGTTGGTGGTGGTTCCAATGCAATGGGTCTCTTTTATCCCTTTTTAGAGATTTCTACTACAGATTTAGTGGGAGTAGAAGCTGGAGGTTTAGGCCTAGACACGGGTAAACATGCAGCTCCTTTAAATGCCGGTAGTGAAGGAATACTTCATGGAATGAGGACTTACCTAATGCAAGATGATAAAGGTCAAATACAAGATACCCATTCAATCTCTGCAGGTTTAGATTACCCTGGAGTTGGACCTGAACATGCCTGGTTAAAAGATATAGGCAGAGCTAATTACACCACAGCTAATGATCAAGAAGCGCTTGATGCTTTTAAAGAGTTAACACTAGTTGAAGGAATTATGCCCGCATTGGAAACAGCTCATGCTTTGGCGTATGTAAAGAAAAAAGCACCTTCCATGGATTCTGAACAAGTAATTGTTGTAAATATTTCTGGAAGGGGTGATAAAGATATAAACACAGTTGCCAATATCGAAGGCATTGAACTCTAATGGGTAGAATTCAAGAGACCTTTTTACATTTAGAAAAGCTCAAAAAGAAAGCCTTGGTTGGCTATATTGTTTCTGGAGATCCCGATGTTCCAAGTACTTTTAACGCAATGCAATTAATGGTGAAAGGAGGGGTTCATGTAATAGAACTTGGGATCGCTTTTTCAGATCCAATGGCAGAAGGGCCTTCCATCCAACAAGGGCATGAAAGAGCCTTAAAGAACAAAATTTCATTACAAGACACTCTCAGTCTTGTAAAAAGTTTCCGAGAAGAAGATGATAAAACCCCAATTGTTTTAATGGGCTACATGAATACTTTTGAAGCCTTAGGAAGTAAAGTTTTTTCTTCCAAAGCAAAAGAAAATGGTGTGGATGGAATTCTAATAGTTGATATGCCTATTGAGGAAAGCGCTGAGTTTACTGAACAAACCAAAAAACATGACATTGATGTTATTAGGCTTGTAGCTCCTACCACCAGTGAATCCAGAATTAAGAAAATTTGTAACCAAGCCTCTGGATATGTTTACTACATATCTCTTAAAGGAATAACTGGTGCAAATTCTATAAACGCAGATGAAGTAGAGAGTAAAGTATTAAAATTAAAAGAATTAACTGAATTACCTGTGGTCATTGGTTTTGGAATCAAAGACGGTTCAACTGCCTCTTCTGTAAAAGACCTAGCTGATGGAATAGTAGTAGGAAGTGCTTTAGTTGATATTATGGGAGGTAATAAAGAGGAGATAGAAAAGCATTTATCCATTAAAATTGATGACCTTTCTCAAGCACTAAATTAAACTTAAATATGGCCAATTGGTTTGACAAAATCATTCCTTCTTTTATAAAGAAAGACACCTCAAGAAAATCTTCAGTGCCTGAAGGCTTGTGGCAAACTTGTTCAGCTTGTAACACCATACTTTATGTACCTGATCTAGAGGCTAGTCTGTATGTTTGTCCCAAATGTGATCACCATATTAGGATTGGAGCAAGAAAGAGATTAGATTTATTTTTAGATTCTGAAAATCAAATAGAGATAGCATCGGATATAAGACCAACTGATTGGCTTAAATTTAAAGATACAAAACGCTATAAAGACAGACTTACAGAAGCAGAAGGGAGTAGCGAAGAAAAAGAAGCCATAGTTGTAAAACAAGGCTCACTGTTAAAACTTCCATTGGTTGCTGCAGCTTTTGAGTTTAGATTTATGGGCGGATCAATGGGGTCTGTGGTTGGTCAAAAATTTGTCGAGGGGGTTAACCATGCTTTGAAGAATCAACTTCCTTTCGTTTGCTTTTCTACAAGTGGTGGAGCCAGGATGCAAGAATCCTTGGTCTCTCTTTATCAGATGGCAAAGACAAGCGCTATTCTTCAAAAATTAAAAGAAAGAGGATTACCCTACATATCTATCATGATTGATCCAATTTATGGTGGAGTTGCAGCCAGCTTGGCTATGCTAGGTGATATCAACATAGCCGAGCCGAAAGCATTAGTAGGATTTACTGGACCTCGTGTCATTGAACAAACTTTAAAAGTTCAGTTACCAGAAGGTTTCCAAAGAAGTGAATTTCTATTAGAGCATGGTGCTATAGATATGATAGTGCATCGAAAAGATCTGCAATCAACTATAAACAGATTACTTTTTAATCTTTTGGATAATCCTTCGAATTAATGATGAAAGAGAATTCATTAGAATTTTGGCTAGATTATATTCAGACCTTGGAGCCTGAGGAAATAGAGTTGGGACTGGAAAGAATAAAGCCTATATATGAAAATTTAATCAAATCTAAAATTTCTTCTAAAGTTATAGTTGTCGGAGGAACAAACGGAAAAGGGACAGCAGTTGAGTTTCTCAGTCGACTTTTAATGGCAAAAAATAAAACCGTTGGAACTTTCACCTCACCTCATTTGTTTCATTTTAATGAGAGGATAAAGATAAATGGTATGGCTGTTTCTGATGAGCTCATCATCAAAAGCTTCAAGCTAATTGAAGAAAGCAGAGGGTTGACGCATCTCACTTATTTTGATTTTTCTACCTTAGCATCCTTGATCATTTTCAATGAATTTAATGTTGATTTTATGGTATTAGAAATAGGGTTAGGTGGGAGATTGGATCCAGTTAATGTTGTAGATTCAGATATTGCTATTTTGACAAATGTCGAATTAGATCACCAAGACTGGTTAGGAGTGGATCGAGAGTCTATTGGTAAGGAAAAGGCAGACATTTTTAAGTTTCAGAAGCCTGTCATCTTAGGACAACATAAAGTCCCGAGCAGTGTTCTTGAAAACTGTGCCAAAATGGAAAATCAAGTATTCAGAGTCGGAGAAGAATTCAATTACCAGGTAGATGATGCGAGTAGACGATGGTCTTATAGTTTTGAAGGGGAAAAAAAAGTTTCTTTCTCAAACATTGAATTAAATGGCTTTTCAGTGAGTAGTCTTTCCTGTGCCTTAACCGCTTTTTGTCTTTTGGAAGAAGAAGTCAATGTAGATATGGACTCTGCTCTTGATGCATTAGATTTGAAAGGTAGATGCGAACTTATTGATAAAAGATTTCTTCTTGATGTCAGCCACAACGAATCATCTGCTAAATATTTAGCATCCTTCATACAAAGAAATTTTGATGACCAAATAGAGATAAATGCTGTTTTTGGAGTTATGGCGGATAAAGACGTTCACTCAATAATTGAACCCCTAATAAAGAGAATCAACAAATGGTATGTAACTTCTCCTGATATAGAACGGTCTATGCCAGCTGAAGAACTAGGTGGATTAATAGCCTCTAAGAGAACCAACGACGAGGTGCAAACTATTAAAAGTGTAACAGGAGCCTGTCTTAAAGCTCAGGAAGATACTGGAGAAGGGGGTTTAGTTCTAATTTTTGGTTCTTTCTATACCGTCTCTGAAGCTTTCCCAGCCCTAAAGTTATTAAGATCAGTTGCTTAACATGCTTGCAATAGATTGGTTTTCTCTGGCAGCAATTGGAGCCTTGGGAATTACGGGGTTTTTTCATGGCTTTGCCAAAGAAATTTTTTCAACAGCGGCTTGGCTAATATCTATTATTGGAGCTTGGTATTTTGGGCCCTTCCTTTTTCCATATTTGGAACCTTATTTTAGTAATACACAGGTAAAGTCTATAGCGTCTTTTATAGCCCTTTTCTTGATTCTTTTTACTTTAATAAAACTATCTGGATCTATTGTTTCAAAGTTTCTTAGTGCAATAGGATTAAGCTTTTTAGATAAGGGCTTAGGTTTTATTTTTGGTGCTATTAAGGCTACAGCAATTTTAGTTACCGTTTTTATATTGGCCTCAGGTTTTTTAGAAAACCAAAGTTGGTGGAATGAATCTTTATCAAAGGAGTGGACACTCAGAATTGCTGAAGTAATGGAACCATTACTCAAAGATTGGAAAGCACAAGCTGAGATTTTGTTAAATAAAGAGAAGGTAACTTTTCCTCCCTCGTTATAAACTAGTTTACCCTGATGTGTGGAGTTGTAGGAGTAGTCAGTAAATCGGAAGTATCTCCGATGATCTATGATGCCTTAACGGTTTTGCAACACAGAGGCCAAGATGCAGCTGGAATTGCAACTTGTCATCAAGATAAATTCCATTTAAGAAAACAATTAGGCCTTGTCAGAGATGTCTTTAGAGATACTCATATGGTTGGATTGAGAGGATCAATGGGAATAGGCCACTTAAGGTATCCAACGGCCGGAAGCCAAGACCGAGAATTGGCTCAGCCTATGTATGTCAACTCGCCTTATGGAATCAGTATTTCTCACAATGGTAATTTAACCAATAAGGATGAAATAAGTCAGATACTAACGGATGAGAATCTAAGGTTTTTAAGTACAGATTCAGACAGTGAAGTCTTATTAAATGTCTTTGCTCATGAGCTCCAAAAACAAGGGACTTCATCCCCTACCCAAAAAGAAATCTTTAAGGCGGTGAGAGCTACACACAAAAGAATCAGGGGAGCTTACTCAGTGATTTTTATGATTAATGGAGTTGGAATTGTGGGGTTTAGAGATCCTTTTGGGATTAGGCCTCTCATTTTCGGTTCGAGAGAAAATGATTTATTAGGACCTGATTATATGCTTGCTTCTGAAAGTACTGTCTTAGATACATTGGGGTTTAATATCATTAGTGACGTAGAGCCTGGAGAAGCTGTGTTCGTAAACACAGAAGGCGAAATGTTTAGAGAAGCGTGCATTGACAATCCCATTCACACTCCTTGTATTTTTGAGTATGTGTACTTAGCTAGGCCTGATGCCGTAATTGATAATATTTCTGTGCACAAATCTAGAATGAGGATGGGTGAAGCTCTAGCTGAAAAGATTAATAAGCTTAAACCTGATCATGATATTGATGTAGTTATTCCAATACCTGAAAGTAGTACTACTTCAGCCCTCCAGCTAGCCAATACTTTAGGAATTAAATATACGGAAGGATTTGTAAAAAACCGTTACATAGGTAGAACTTTTATCATGCCTTTTCAGGAAAAGCGGGAGAAGTCAGTAAGACAAAAGCTCAATCCAATCGAATTTGAGTTTAAGAATAAAGTTGTTTTATTGGTCGATGATTCAATAGTTAGAGGAACTACAAGCAGGCAGATAATTGAAATGGCACGAACAGCCGGAGCCAAAAAAGTTTACTTTGCCTCGGCTGCGCCTCCAATTAGATATCAAAATGTCTATGGTATTGATATGGCCGCAACAACTGAGTTAATAGCACATAACCGAACTGAGGATGAAATAAGCGAACTCATTGGTGCTGACTGGTTAATTTACCAAGATTTAGAAGACTTAATAGAGTCAGCGAAATATGGGAACCCTTCAATCCAACAGTTTGAATGTTCTGTATTTGATGGGAAATACATCACCGCTGATATAGATAGAAGTTATTTACAAAAGCTAGAAGAAACCAGAAGCGACGATAAAAAGTCTAGAAAATTAAACTAAATAAAATTTTTACTTAGCTGTTTCAATAGTTAAAGTTGGGAGTATTGCGTTCTCTGCTGCGTCCTTATAAGAAGCAATCTCATTAAAATTTAGATACCTATAGACTTCAGGTCCCATAGTATTTATCTCTTCCATGTATTTTTGATATTCTCCAATAGAAGGTAGGTAGCCTAATATCGAGGATATTGCTGCCAATTCTGCCGAAGCTAGAAAGACATCAGCACCCTTACCTAATCTGTTAGGAAAATTTCTTGTTGAGGTTGAGACCACGGTGGAATTATCTTCAACCCTAGCTTGATTGCCCATGCATAGGGAACACCCTGGAACTTCTGTTCGAGCTCCTGACTTTTCAAATATTTCATAGTAATTCTCTTCTATTAACTGATGCTCATCCATCTTTGTGGGAGGAACTATCCAAAGTCTTGTTGGCACATCTTTAGCTTCCTTTAACAAATTACCTGCTGCTCTAAAATGTCCTATATTTGTCATGCAAGAACCAATGAAAACTTCATCAATTTTTGTATTTGCTACCTCTGATAAGGGCTTAATATCATCAGGATCATTAGGACAGGCAAGAAGCGGTTCT
>CAXFFS010000012.1:0-23883 GCA_964002385.1 uncultured Gammaproteobacteria bacterium
ATCTTTCTCATGAACCCCTGGTTAGGATAAATGAATGGATAGAAGAGGCTGTAAAGTTAGAAGTACCTTTGCCGCATGCCATGAATTTATCGACAGCGGATGATTTTGGTCAACCTTCTTCAAGGATGGTCTTACTTAAATCTATTTCAGATGAAGGCATGGTTTTTTATACAGATTATGAAAGTCATAAAGGGCGAATGTTGCACAAAAACTCTAAAGCAGCTTTAAATTTTTGGTGGGCTAAAACAGATAAACAAATAAGAATTGAAGGAGTTTGTATTAAAACCTCTGACCAAGAGTCAGATGAATATTTTCAGTCGCGACCTAAGGGGTCACAAATATCTGCCACTGTTTCCATACAGAGTAAAGAGATAAGAGATTATGAAAATCTTGTGAAAGAAGCAAAAGATTTAGAGAAAAGGTCTTCAGGAAGCAATTTAAAAAGGCCATCTAGATGGGGAGGCTACAAGTTAATTCCTAATAGGATAGAATTTTGGAAAAATGAGGCAAACAGGCTTCACAGAAGGGAACTTTTTACTCTAGAGTCAAATAAATGGCGGAAAACATTGCTTTCTCCTTAGAGGTTTCTTGCATGGAAAGCCAAACAAAAATAGAATGTTAATAACAAGTGGCCTTTAGTTAGGGTCACCACTGAATATGCCGCAGATTACCCTACCAGATAAAACTAAGAAAAGAATTAAGGATTCGATAACGGTCGAAGATCTGGCTAAAGAAATTGGACCAGGTCTAGGAAAAGCTGTTGTAGCTGGAAAACTAGATGATATTTTAGTCGATGCTTCTGAAGAAATAACCGAAGACTGTAAAGTTCAAATCCTCACAGCTGAGGATGCTGAAGGTCTAGAAATTATACGACATTCATGCGCACACTTATTAGCCCATGCCTTGAAGCAGCTTTTTCCCAAAGTTAAATTGGCTATTGGTCCAGTAATAGATGAAGGGTTTTATTACGACATCCTTTTAGATAAATCTTTGAGCGATAAAGACTTAGAATCCATAGAAAAAAGAATGGTGAAGTTAGCAAAAAAGGAATATCAAGTTGTAAGAGAAGTAGTGAATAGAGAAAAAGCTAAAGAAGTTTTTAAATCTAGAGGAGAGACCTACAAACTTAAAATTATTGATGAAATACCGGCTGGAGAAACAATAGCTTTATATCACCATGAAGAATATGTCGATATGTGTAGAGGCCCACATGTGACTAACACTAAGCATTTGAGGGCTTTTAAGCTTACCAGAATTTCAGGCGCCTATTGGAAAGGTGATTCCAATAATGAAATGTTGCAAAGAATATATGGAACAGCCTGGAAATCTAAGAAGGAGCTTGAAGTACACCTTAAAAGGTTAGAAGAGGCAGAAAAAAGAGATCACAGGAAACTGGGAAGAAATCTTGAATTATTTCATTTTCAGGAGGAAGCTCCAGGAATGCCCTTTTGGCATCCAAATGGAAAGACCATATTTACTCAAATTGAGAATTATTTAAGAGAGCAGCAACTCCAGAGAGGATACCAAGAAATACATACCCCTTCGATTTTAGATATTAGTTTGTGGGAGAAATCAGGGCACACTGAAAAGTTTGATCAAGGGATGTTTAGGACTGAATCTGAATCACGAGAATATGCTGTAAAGCCGATGAATTGTCCTGGCCATGTTCAAATTTTTAATCAAGGATTAAAAAGTTACAGAGACTTGCCTCTTAGACTGTGTGAATTTGGTTCTTGTACTAGGGATGAGCCTTCCGGAACTTTACATGGACTAATGAGAGTGAGAAGTTTTACTCAAGATGATGCTCACATTTTTTGTACTCATGACCAATTGGCAACAGAAATAAGTAACTTCATTGATATGGTTTTTGATGTTTACAAGGATTTTGGTTTTGAAGATATTGGAGTAAAAATGGCAACTCGGCCTGAAATGAGAGTTGGAAATGATAAGGTTTGGGATGAATCTGAATTAGCCCTTGAAGAAGTTTTGAATAGTAAAGATTTGAAATGGGAGAGGCTTGAAGGGGAAGGAGCTTTTTATGGACCGAAGGTTGATTTCCATTTAAGGGATTCTCTAAATAGAGTTTGGCAGTGTGGGACTATACAGGTTGATTTCTCTATGCCTGAAAGACTAGGAGCCAAGTATGTAAATGAAGAAGGCAATAGAGAAACTCCCATCATGCTGCACAGAGCTACGCTAGGTTCATTCGAAAGGTTCATTGGTATTTTAATAGAACACTATGCAGGTGCCCTACCTGTTTGGTTGTCTCCTGTTCAAGCAGTTGTACTGAATATCACAGATAAGCAGGCTGTTTATAGTAAAGAAGTAAGAGATTCTCTTAAAAAAAATGGATTTAGAGTTAAAAGTGACTTGAGGAATGAGAAGATCACTTATAAAATTCGCGACCACTCTTTGAATAAGGTCCCTTATTTATTAATAGTAGGGGATAAAGAACTGGAAAAAAATTCAGTTTCTGTACGAGCAAGGGGTGCTAAGGATCTGGGTTCTATGTCTGTTAAAGAATTTTCAAGCATGGTATCCAAGGATATTAAAGAAAAGAATTAATAAAGGAGAAACTAATAGCTATAAGAAGAAACTCAGGTAAAGCTGCAAAAAGGTTACCTATTAATGATGAAATAAAAGCCAATAAGGTTCGCCTTATAGGCATCCAAGGAGAACAGGTTGGAATTCTTTCCTTAGAAGAAGCTTTAGGCAAAGCTAAAGAATCATCTCTAGATTTAGTGCAGATGGCTAAGGAGGGCGATCCGATGGTTTGTAAGTTAATGGATCATGGAAAGCATATTTTTGATTCAAAAAAACAGAAATCTGCTTCAAGAAAGAAACAAAAGAGAATTCAAATCAAAGAAATTAAATTTAGGCCGGTAACAGAGGAAAATGATTATCAGATCAAAGTTAATAAAATTAAGAGTTTTTTGGAAGATGGAAACAAAGCTAAAGTAACTTTAAGGTTCAGAGGAAGAGAAATGGCACATCAAAATATAGGCATGAAACTATTAAAAAGGGTTGAAAAAGATTTAGAAGATATGGCTAATGTGGAACAATTTCCTACTCTTGAAGGAAGGCAATTAGTGATGATGATGGGTCCAAACAAGAAATAAATAGAAATGACGAAATTAAAGATACATAGTGGCGCAAGTAAAAGGTTCAAGAAAACCGGAAGTGGCCTTAAAAGAAAAAGGTCTAACAAAAGTCATATCCTTACAAAAAGAACAACCAAAAATAAAAGACAACTTAGGGGTACGGTTCCTATATCGGTGGGAGACAAAAAGAAAGTTTCTCGTATGTTAAAGAAGAATAATTAATTAACAAAAAAAATGGCAAGAGTAAAAAGAGGCGTGCAATCAAAGAAGCGCCATAAGAAAATCCTTAAACAAGCTAAAGGTTATCGAGGAGCCAGGAGTAGGACTTATAAGGTAGCTAAACAGGCTGTTATGAGAGCAGGTCAATATGCTTATAGGGACAGAAGGCAGAAAAAGAGAGTTTTTAGATCATTATGGATAGTAAGAATAAACGCTGCAGCTAGGGAAAATGATATTTCTTATAGCAAACTTATAGCAGGTCTTAAAAAAGCTAATATAGAGCTCGATAGAAAATTACTTGCTGATATAGCAGTTAATGATAAAGAAGGCTTTACTCTTCTTGCTGAACAAGCCAAATCTAATTTAGCGGCATAATATTTTTAGCCACATAGTCTCCTACATAGAGATATATTCTCTATAATAATGGCTACCCCTTGGAGACCATGAGTTGAATATATCTTCTTTATCAAAGAAATCTAAGTCTAAGCTTCAAAAGGCAAAGGATTTAAGGGCTTTAGAAAGTAGCTATACAGATTTATTGGGAAAAAATGGGGAAATCAATTTACTCCTTAAGAACTTAGGTAAGTTACCACAAGAAAAAAGAAAAAAGTCAGGAAAGGCTCTTAATGAATTAAAAAGTAGCCTTGAATCTATTTTTCAGTCAAGACGTAGTCACCTGAAAGAAATAATTTTTTCTGAAGAGTTAAAGAGAGATTCTTTAGACGTCACTTTACCCGGTCGGATAAGGGAGTTCGGAACCCTTCATCCTGTTACCTCAACAATAATAGAAATATCAAATTTCTTTGTATCAATGGGTTTTGATATCCGCTCTGGTCCTGAAGCTGAAAGTGAATACTACAATTTTGAAGCCCTTAATATTCCCGAAGATCATCCAGCTAAGGATATGCATGATACGTTTTATTTAGATAATGGAGTTCTGCTAAGAACTCACACTTCTCCAGTACAGATTAGAACCATGGAAAAGCAAGATCCTCCCATTCGAATTATTTGTCCTGGCAGGGTTTATAGAAAGGATTCTGATTTAACTCACACCCCCATGTTTCACCAAATTGAAGGCCTTGTGCTTGAAGAAAATGCCTCATTTGCTGTTTTAAAAGGGATGTTAAAGGATTTTATTAATAATTTTTTTGGAAAAGAAACTGAGCTCAGATTTAGGCCTTCTTATTTTCCTTTTACAGAGCCATCAGCAGAAGTGGATATAAAATGGAAAAAGGGGTGGTTAGAAATTTTAGGATGCGGAATGGTGCATCCAAATGTGTTAGAGATGTCTGGTATTAATTCCAAGAAATACTCTGGCTTTGCTTTTGGGATAGGCCCCGAAAGAATGGCAATGCTTAAATATAACATTCCTGATTTAAGATCTTTTTTTGAAAACGATATAAGATTTTTGAAACAGTTCAGGTAAAACTAATGCAATTCAGTAGGAACTGGCTAAAAGAATTTGTTGACTTAAACATTTCTGACGAAGAACTCTGCGATCAGTTAACCATGCTGGGATTAGAGGTAGATAATTACAAAAATTATCACTCTAAGTTAACAGGGAAAGACGCAGTTATTAAACTTGACCTTACACCTAATCGAGGAGACTGTTATAGCTTATTGGGAGTAGCTAGAGAGATAGCAGCGCTCAACAACTTAACTGTTAAATTACCCAAGATCAAAAAAGTAAATAGTTCTGTCAAAAGTCCTATAAAAGTCACTGTCTGCGATGAAGCTCCACGTTATGTAGGCAGGTATTTAACTGGAGTAAACCTAAAGAAGAAGACCTCTCCTTTGGTAAAAGAAAGATTAAAGTTAAGCGGCATTAAGGTAATTGATCCCATAGTGGATATTACCAACTATGTGTTACTAGAGTTAGGGCAACCTCTTCATGCATTTGATGCCAATAAAATTGAAGGGAACCTAGAAGTGAGATTTGCTAAAGAAGAGGAAAGAATAACTCTTTTAGATGAAAATAAACTTAAACTTGATAAAAATTGTCTTGTTATAGCGGATCAGAGTAAGCCAGTTGCACTAGCAGGAATAATGGGCGGATTTGAAACAGGAATATCTAGTAAAACACTTTCAATTTATCTTGAAAGTGCTTTTTTTAAGCCAGAAGTTATAAGAGGTCGAGCAAGAAAATTTTCACTGCAGACAGATGCATCAACGAGATTTGAACGTGGTGTTGACTTTGAATTGCAGACTTTGGCAATTGAAAGAGCTAGCTTATTAATACATGAATCAATAGGAGGAGAATTTTCTCCAGTTCATGAGTTCAGCAAAAGATCCTCCATACCTAAGAATAAAGATATATCTCTTAATTTCAAGAATGTTAATAAGATTTTAGGAACTGAGTTTTCAAAGCCCTTTATTAGGAGAAATCTCAAGAGCCTTGGTTTAGTTAATTCTCAATCAACTGGTGATGCTATTAAAGTGAAGGTTCCATCCTGGAGATTTGATTTAAAAATTGAAGCTGATTTAATCGAAGAGATAGCTAGATTAGTAGGCTATAACAATCTTCCACAAAGCTCTTTAAGTAAAAAAATTAACAATCCTGTCGATTCTTTACATAACTCCGTTAGAAATTCTTTTAAATTTATGGGATACAACGAAGTTATTACCTACTCTTTTATAGATGAGTCGCTTGCAGAACTAGTGGAGCCCAAAAAGGCACAGTTAATTTTTGTTAATAATCCTATTTCAGAGAATATGAATATCATGAGACCAAGCCTACTACCAAGTTTATTAGATACCTTGTCTTACAACCTTAATCAAGGAATTGAAAACCTCAAGATTTTTGAAATTGGTACAGTTTTTCAGAAGGGTAAAAATCACAAGATCAATCAAAAAGAATTAATCGGTGGTTTGATTTCTGGGATTAAAGATAAGGATAACTGGTCTGGTTTAAATGAACCGATGGATTTTTTTGATTTAAAAGGAGATTTAGAAAATGCTCTAAACGATTCCTCTAAATATTATTTCAAGAAAGCTGAGATTCCTTATTTACATCCGGGTAAAACAGCACTTTTGCTTAAGGGGGAATCAGTAATAGGCTATATAGGTTCAGTTAATCCTAAATTGCTAGATAAATTTGATATCAAGCATGAAGTTAATTTTTTTGAAATTTCAATTAATGCAACGTCAAGCAAGAGTAATATAAAATTCGAAAAATTTTCTCGTTTTCCTTTTGCACAAAGAGACTTATCTTTTATTGTCGATGAAGGTATTGCCAGTTCAATGATTACTGATTCAATAATTTCTAAGGCAGGGGACAATTTAAAAGAGATCAAGCTTTTCGATGTCTATAAGGGAAAAGGAATACCTCAAGGTAAAACGAGCTTAACTTATGCGCTGGGTTGGCAAGCCTCCAACAGAACACTTAAAGATAAAGAGATCGATGAAATCATTGAAAAATTAGTAGCATTTCTTTCTAAAAAGTTTAATGCTAAATTAAGAAGTTAATGAGTAAAACTATTACAAAATCAGATTTAGTAAATCATCTCCATGAAAATATGGGACTCAATAAAGTTGAATCGAAAGAAATAGTTGAAGCATTCTTTGAAGAAATAAAAAACTCTTTAGTAAATGATGAAGAAGTAAAGATTTCAGGATTTGGAAACTTTAAAATTCTAAATAAAAAAGAAAGGCCTGGTAGAAATCCTAAAACGGGGGAACCTGCTCTTATATCTGCCAGAAAAGTAGTCACTTTTAAGGCAGGTCAAAAGTTAAGAAAGAAACTAGCGACTATTCAGAGTGAATAAGTTACGTTCTATACCAGACAAAAAATACTTTTCAATTAGTGAAGTTTCAGATTTGTGTAAGGTTAAATCTCATACCCTTAGATTTTGGGAAAAAGAATTTGATTTATTAAAACCATCAACCAGAAAGGGCAGTAGGCGTGTTTATCAGAAAGAGGATATATTACTAGTTCAAAATATTAGGTTTTTACTCTATGAAGAGGGATTAACCATATCTGGTGCTAAGAAAAAACTGAGTTCAAAAGATTCTTCTAATGAATCTTCATCTAACGATCATTTAATAGATGATTTGCAAGAAATCCTAAAAGAAATTAAACAGGTTGTTTGAAATTTAAGCGGGGCGTGGCGCAGTCTGGTAGCGCACTAGACTGGGGGTCTAGTGGTCGCCGGTTCAAATCCGGCCGCCCCGACCATTTAGTACTATACAAATAATCTATATTTAACTATAATTATAACTAATAGTTAGAGGCGTCAATTTCTCCCCATGAAATACCTCCAAGTAAGACCCTCTAATTATTAAGCAGGATGCAGTTATCACCCTTTAATTAGCTGCAAGAGCTGAATTTCACTGCGTCCTGCCCTCTTTGGTAGATGGGCTTATAAAATTTTGGTTGGGCGCAGTAGAAAGTCCATTTACCACCAATTCCTTTTTAAATTCTAACTTCAATTAAAGATGGGCCCGGTTCTTTGACAGCAGTAGAAAATACCTTTCTAAAGTCTTCAACGGTTAGAGTAGTAAAAGATTCAACTCCCAAAGATTTTCCAAGAGAAGTCCAATTGATATCAGGATTTTCTAAAGAAAATAAAGACTGAGCTCGATCTCCTGTTTGTAAAGCCCCCACTCTATCTAGTTCAACCTTTAATATAGCGTAAGCACGGTTTGAAAAAATAATATTTGTTACATTTAAACTTTCTCTAGCCTGAGTCCAGAGGGATTGAATGGTATACATAGCCCCTCCATCTCCGTGTAAGCAAACAACAGGTCTATCGGGACAGGCAATAGCTGCCCCTGTAGCTAAAGGTAAGCCTTGACCAATTGATCCTCCGGTTAGAGACAACCAGTCATGAGGCTTTGAATTCCATGTATTTGGGTAAACTGCAAATCCTGAAGTCGCAGCTTCATCTGAGACTATGGCTTCCTCAGGGAGGAGTTCTCCTATTAATGAACCGACATGAGCTGGGTTCAATTCTCCATTTAAAGGGGATGGGTTGGTTGGCGAAGGTAAGAATTCCTCTGATATTTCATTTGCATTGAGCATCTCACATAAGGACTCTAGGGCTTTTCTACCATCTTGTTCATATGTGGCTAATTGCACTAGATTTGAATTCTCTGGTGAGAGGTAACTTTTTTTATCAGGATAAGCAAAAAAGGAAACCGGAGGTTTTGAACCCACAAAGACTATACTTTCAATTCCCATAAGGAAGTCTTCTGCCATTTCAGAAAAATAAGGCAATGGTTCTACCACAGGAATAGACTGACCTCTTCTTTGCCTTTTTCTAAAAGTTTCAGTTCCTAATCTTGCTCCTGTCTTAGTTGCTATTTTTGCAGCCATATTTAAAGACTCTTCATCAAGAAATTCTCCTCCAAGAAATAACATACAGTTACTTTTATCTGTCAAAACTTTATAAGCTTCTTTTAAAATATTTTCATCGATATCTTCAGGTCCTTTGCTATTTAGTATTTCTCCACTCTTATCAGTTTCACTCCAAGCACAATCAGCAGGAACAATTAGAGTTGCAATCTTTCCGGGAAAATTATGCGCTGCTTGCCATGCTCTGGCTCCGCCAGCAGGAAGTTCGTCAGGACTTTTAACTCTTTCAACCCAGTCGGAACTAGATTTTGCCAAGCCATCTAGATCAGACGTTAGTGGTGCATCGTATTTGAGGTGATATGTAGCGTGATCTCCGACTATATTTATCATGGGAGATCTTGCCTTTTTAGCATTATGGATATTAGCAAATCCATTACCTAAACCAGGACCTAAATGGAGAAGATTAGCAGCAGCCTTCCCTGACATTCTAGCGTAGCCATCTGCAGCTCCTGTTACTACTCCTTCAAATAAACCCAGTACGGGTCTAATTTGAGGGTAGTGATCGACTGCTGCTACTAAATGCATTTCAGAGGTACCAGGATTGGCAAAAACAACCTCTAAGCCATTATCTACAAGTGTTTTAAGAAGCGCATCAGCAGCATTCATTGATTTATCCTTAATTACTAATAGTTTAGACTTATTTCCTTAAAACTTAAAAGGACAGTTTACATGAGTGATAAAGATAAATTAGAAATGCTTCTTTCTCATCAAGCTCCATGCATCAAAACTTTAGGAGGCAGGGCAATTAAGTTCCAGTCTGAGCCACCTGTACTTGAAATGGAGTTTGAAGCGGTACCCGAATTTTGTCACTCAGACAATCAAGTGGTGCAGGGAGGATTTGTCACCGGAATGTTGGATGCTCCGATGGCTCATCTTTTAATTGCTTTATTAGAGTCAAAGTTTAATCCTATGACTTTGGACATCAATGTGAGTTTCTTAGGTCCTTCACATCCAGGTAAGCTTAATTGCCATGCCAGAGTTTTGAAATTAGGCAAGACAATTGTTTACTTAGCTAGCGAGCTTTATCAAAAAGAAAGACTAGTAGCTACTGCCACTTCAACTGTAAAACTGGTTCCTGTATCTAGTTAGTCTTAAACACCAAAATCCCAAGAAAGACCATCGTGGTACTTCTTAAGAATTTCTTTTGCTATCAGTATTCTATGAACTTCATCAGGACCATCAGCTAATCTTAGAGTCCTAAACCCTTGGAACATTCCAGCAAGAGGAAGATCACTGGAAACTCCTCTCCAGCCATGCATTTGTATTGCTCTGTCAACAACTCTACTACCTGCCTCAGGAACAAAAACCTTAATCGCTGAAATATCAACCCTTGAATTACCGTCTTTATCCATAACCTCTGCACAATGTATGGTCATCAGTCTTGCAGCCTGGATATCAATATATGAGTCTGCAATGAAACCTTGCATGAATTGTTTTGTCTCTAACTTTCCTCCATGGACTTCTCTTTCTGTGGAATACCTAACCATGATGTCAAAAGCTCTCCACATTTGCCCAATGGTATTCATGCAGTGATAGACTCTTCCTGCTCCCAATCTATCTTGAGCAGCTTGGTGACCGGATCCTCTTGCACCTAGAGCATTTTCAACTGGCACTCTAACGTCCTTGTATTTTATTTCCATGTGATCCCCACCTGTGTGACCCCATATAGGGACTGATCTGATTCTGTCTAAACCGGGAGTGTCTGTAGGCACAATAATTTGAGTCATTTTCATATTGGCATTACCCGAATCATCGTCATCTTCCTCCGTTCTGCACATCACAACTAAAAAATCAGCTCTTTGTCCATTTGAGGTCATGATCTTATGACCATTAATTACCCATTCGTCTCCATCCCTTACAGCAGTTGTTTGCAGTGACCTTGGATCAGAGCCTGGTGCGTCTGGTTCAGTCATAGAAAAGCCTGATTCCATTTCTTGGTTGATCAATGGGATAAGCCATTTTTTCTTTTGTTCTTCTGTTCCGTATTTAACCAGGATCTTTTGGTTCCCTGAATTGGGAGCAATTACACCAAATAATCTATTTCCAAGAGGTGACCAGGCTAAGATTTCATTCATATAAGCGTGAGTTAAGAAGCCGTTGCCCATGCCTCCATATTCTTCAGGCAGATGAGGGGCCCATAGACCTTGTTTTTTAACTTCTTTTCTAATTTCTTTTCTTATCTTTGCAGATTTTTCCCCACCGGAGTAGATGACTTTTTCATTGGGAATGATTCGATTACCTACTATGTCAGCTGTTCGAAGCCTGATGTCATTAATTTCCTCAGAAAGGGTTGGTATAGGCGCAATTTGCATAACTTTTTCTCCTTTAATCTATGAACTAATGTACGAAACTAATGCAATGCTTGCAAGCTTTTAAAAGTATGAGAATATAGTGACTTCAAAGGACTAGTTGTGAGTTGGGAAAAAGATCTAGAAGAATTAAAAAAACGCGCTGAGCTTGCCAAAGAAATGGGAGGCATTGAACGCATAGCCAAACACTATGCTAGAGGTCGTCTTACAGTAAGGGAACGAATCGATCAGCTATTGGATAAAGACTCTTTTCATGAAACCGGGGAGATAACTGGAAAGGTAACTTATGATGAAAATGGAGAAATCCAAGAATTTGTCCCTGCAAACTTTGTATTTGGAAGAGGTAAGGTCGATGAAAGAGAAGTTGTTGTTGCTGGTGATGATTTTACTGTCAGGGGAGGGGCCGCTGATGCTCGAATAGGCAATAAGTCTTTGTACAGTTTAAAGCTCGCTGAACACTTGCGACTCCCTTTAATAAATCTTGTTGATGGCAGTGGTGGCGGAGGAAGTGTAAAAACTCTTGAGACCATGGGTGCGACTTATGTTCCTGGATTACCAAGCTGGCAAAATATAGTTAGATTGTTGAGCATGGTCCCTGTAGTTGGTGCGTGCATGGGATCAGTAGCGGGTTTAGGCTCTGCACGTGTAGTTGCTTCTCATTTTTCAATAATGGTTAAAGGCAGTGCTCAAATGTTTGTTGCTGGGCCTCCGGTTGTGGAAAGGGCCTTTGGGGTAAAAATGGAAAGAGAAGAGCTCGGAGGTAGTGATATTCATACCAAAACAGCAGGGGCAGTGGACAATGAAGCTGTAAGTGAAGAAGATGCTTTTAAACAAATACAAACTTTCCTTTCATTCATGCCTTCAAGCGTCTGGGAAGTTCCTCCCCGAAAGGAAAATGATGACCCAACTGACAGAAAGGAAGAAAAGTTAATATCAATCATACCTAGAGACAGAAAGGCCCCTTATGAGGTAAGAGAAATAATTGATTTAGTGTTGGATAAGGGAAGTTTTTTTGAAATAGGTGCTGGGTATGGGAAATCTTTAGTGACAGGGCTGGCAAGATTGTCCGGATACCCGGTAGGTATTATAGGTAATGATTGTAACTATGATGGTGGTGCCGTAACAGCTAAGGCATCTGAAAAAATGACTAGATTTGTAGATGTTTGCGATACCTTTAACATTCCCGTAGTTAACTTTGTTGATAATCCAGGTTTTTTAATTGGTCTTCAAGCGGAGGAATCTGGTGTTATACGTCATGGTGTAAGGGCCCTTTACAGCGTATGGCAAGCTTCGGTTCCTTGGGTATCTGTAATCATAAGACGAGTTTTTGGAGTAGCTGGTGGTGGACATGGTAATTCAGATCAACTCAATCTGCGCTACGCTTGGCCCTCAGGGGATTGGGGTTCTCTGCCGATAGAAGGTGGGGTTATGGCTGCTTATAAAAGGGATATAGAGGCAAGCCCCGATCCAGCTGCAAGGCAAAAAGAAATAGAAGACTCATTAGATGAAGTCAGATCACCTTATAGGACAGCAGAGATGTTTGGCATCGAAGAAATTATCGACCCCAGGGATACAAGGCCGTTACTATGTGATTGGGTAGAGACTGCTTATAAGAATTTACCTCAGAATCTAGGCATAAAAGAAAGGACCATGAGACCTTAATCGGTTTCATAAAATAAGGAGCGCAATGAAAAGAATACATCTATTATTAATTTTAGGAATTTTAATGTCCTTTGGCTGCAGTAAAGGTTTAGACGAAAACTCTGTAAGAACTACAGCTCAAGGGGAGGTGATAGGTTTCAAAGAAGATGAAACTTTCGCTTGGAGGGGTATTCCTTTTGCTCAACCTCCCGTCGATGAATTAAGGTGGAAAGCTCCAAGACCACCGGAGTCTTTTCTATCAAGATTTGAAGCCAAAGAGTTCTCTCAAGAATGTTTTCAGCCTCAAGGAATAATGACAGGTGGAGAAGGCGGCTGGACTGGTTCAGAGGATTGTCTCTATTTAAACATTTGGTCTCCTGCTTGGTCACCCCAAGAATTAGCTGAAAAAAAAGTGCCAGTAATGATGTGGATACATGGGGGAGGAAATATTTTCGGTTCTGCAAATACTTATTATCCCAGTCACATGGTCACTGATCATGAAGTAATTGTCGTAACGGTTAATTACAGAATGTCTAATTTAGGATGGTTTCGGCATGCCGCCTTAAGACAAGAAGGATCAACTTTGGAAGATGCTTCAGGGAGTTTCGGAACACTAGATAATATTATGGCGCTTCGCTGGATTAGAGAAAATATTTCAGCTTTTGGAGGTGATGTTAACAATGTGACCATCTATGGGGAGTCTGCAGGAGGGCATAATGTTACTGCACTCTACGCCTCTCCCTTAGCTTCAGGTTTATTTCATAAAGCAATTGTTCAGAGTGGAATTGTCTCTCATTCCAAGACCGAAGATGCTGAAGCTTATTATCCTGAAGATGGAACTTCGGGAATAACCAGCTCTAAAGAAGTCATTAATAGACTTTTAGTTAATGAAGAGAAGGCAGATGACCTAGAGGAAGCTAAAGAACTACAAAATAACATGTCCTTAGAAGAGACGGAGACATATCTCAGAAGTGCGACACCCGAAGATCTATTAACTGCCTATGGAGAGGCAAGACCCAAAAGAGGAGGGATGACAAGGGTTTTTAATGACGGACATGTTTTGGGGAGAAAAGGAATTTATGAATCTTTAACCAATGATCAGATGCCTAGAGTACCTATCATTTTAGGTACTAATCGATACGAATCTAAGCTCTTCAACATGAGGAATCCTAAATTCGTTCGATGGGGAGAAGGGGAAGGATTGTTAGCTAGAGTTTTTTCTTGGGTAGGTATGGATGAATTGCCTTTAGAAATAATGAGGCCTGACTTCTATAACGCTGTTAATCAATATTCTTCTGATTCTTGGAAAGAAAGAGCGGCGGATACTCCCGCTAGACAGCTGGTAGCATCTGGCCATAGAGAAACTTTCGTCTACAGGTTTGATTGGGATGATTTGCCTGTTATACAAGGAGTAGATTTTGGAGTTTTAGCAGGTGCTGCACATGCTTTAGAGATACTCTTCCTGTTCCCGGCAGCTTTTGATAATTTCGTCATTAAGAACATAGTTATCAAAGATTCTTACGAAGGAGCAAAAAAATTATCAGACCAGATGATGTCTTATTGGGCCGAGTTTGCTTACACAGGGGATCCAGGAAAAGGCAGATCCAATGATCTGCCGCAATGGAAGGCTTGGTCTGATACAGACAAGTATATGATTCTAGATTCCGAGGAAGACCAAGGTCTGGTAATGGTAGGCAGTGAAGTAACCGTCAATTCTATATTTAATGAACTGACAACAGACGAAAGGTTTACGACAGATGAAAAATGCCAATCACTTTTTGGTATGTCATATAGTAGCGACGAATTTCCTATTGAACTATTTAATGGTTATGCTGATGGCTACTGCCTGACTCTTGATTATTCAGAGTTTTTAGAAATAATGGATCAAGAAGAAGGAGACGACGATGACTAAAACTGTAGATTTTTATTTTGATTTTGCCAGTCCCAATGCTTATTTAAGCCATCAAGTGGTTTCAGGGATAGAAGAAAGAACGGGGACAAAGTTTAATTATATTCCGGTTTTACTAGGAGGGATTTTCAAAGCAACCAACAATAAGCCTCCTATGGAAGCCTTTTTTGGCATTCTCAATAAGAATGAATATCAATCAGTTGAAATGAAACGTTTCCAAGAAAGACATGGAATTGATAAATTTAAAATGAATCCACATTTTCCAGTCATGTCTTTACAGATAATCCGAGGAGCTGTTGGAGCTCAACAGGATGGATATTTAGATAAATATATTGATGAAGTTCTAAAGCATATGTGGGAAGAACCAAAAAAGATGGATGATCCTGAAGTGATCAAGGAGGCCTTCACCGAATCGGGTTTTGATGCCGACAGATTGATGAATCAAATGCAAGATCCAGACATAAAAGCTCAACTAATCGAAAACACAGAGAATGCTGTCAAAAGAGGAACTTTCGGTATACCTACCTTCTTTGTCGGAGATGATATCTATTTTGGTAAGGACACTCTTTGGCAAGTAGAAGAAGCTCTGGCCAAATAAAAACTTAGACTAAAAAACTAGTTTAAAAAACTGTCGTCTTTTTCTAACATCAGATCGTATAAAGTCTGGTAGCTAGCCCACATACCTGGCTCTGATCCTACTTGGTTTCTTGTTAGCTCTGCAACTTCATCAGAAATTCTTTCCATTTGGCCCACTGATTCAGCTATGAGTTGGGATTGACAACATCTATCCATAGATAGAAATCCCCAAACTGCAGCATCAACTGTCTCACCAGTGGTTAAAAGCCCATGGTTTTTAAGAATTGCTGCTCTTTTATCTCCCAAAGCTTCTGCAATTCTATCGCCTTCATCCGTTTCTAAGACGACTCCAGTAAAATCATCAAACAAAACATGATTGTCATAAAAAGCACATGAATCTTGAGTTATGGGCTCCAATAGCCTTCCCATTGTCGAAAAAGATTTTCCGTACATTGAGTGAGAGTGAGCAGCTGCATTTACATCAGGTCTTGCTTCATGAAGACGCGAATGAATAGCAAAGGCAGCAGTATTTAAGGGTCTTTCACCTTGAACCACTTCCCCCTCTCTATTGACTAATAGTAAGTCAGAAACGCACATCTGAGCAAAATGGACTCCAAAAGGATTTACCCAGAAATAATGAGGGTGTTCAGGGTCTCTTAAAGTAATGTGTCCCGCAAGTCCTTCATCAAAACCAAAATGTGCAAACACCCTAAATCCACTTGCTAATCTCTCAAGTTGATGCCTTCTTTGCTCTTCAATAGTTTTGCACTCTATAGGTTGTAAAGATCCTCTCTCTTTTTGAGGTAATTGACCCAAAGTCGTATCTATTTGCATTTTTTCCGCTTTTGAATCTTTACTCATAATTCCTTCCAACTCTTTGCTCATAATTATTTCTCCTACTGAAAATTATACCTCGCTAAAGCTTTGTCGTTAAATATTTAGCTTAAATGATAAAATATTGCTCCAAGGGGAAATATTATGGCAAAAAAACGCTATAGAGTAGAAACAGATAGTTTAGGTGAAGTAAAAATTCCTTTTAATGCTCTTTGGGGTCCTCAAACGCAGAGGGCAGTTGATAATTTTCCTGTCAGCGGAATTACTTTCAATTTACCTTTCACTAGAACTTTTATCATGGCCATGGGGGTTATAAAAGATGCTGCCGCTAGAGCAAATAAGAATTTAAAACTTTTAGATGCAGCAAGATCAAGGGCAATAATAAAAGCTTCCAAGGAAGTTTGGTCAGGAAAGCACGACAATCAATTTCCCGTAGATATTTTTCAGACTGGTTCAGGTACCAGTACGAACATGAACGCCAATGAAGTTATAGGAAGACTAGCGAGTAAATATAGTGGCGTGGAAGTGGATCCTAATGACCATGTCAACATGAGTCAGAGTAGCAATGATGTTATACCCACTGCTATAAATATAAGTTGTCATTGTGACCTTGAGCATAAGCTTTTACCCGCACTAGCAGGCTTAATCAAAGCTGTTGGTGAGAAAGCTAAAAAGCTTGATGGGGTAACAAAAACTGGCAGGACCCATTTAATGGATGCTATGCCAATAGAAATGAGTCAGGAATTAAATGCTTGGAAATCACAATTAGAGTCTTCGCAAGAATCGCTTTTAGCGGTAACGGATAAGCTTCTGTTCCTTCCACAAGGCGGAACTGCTGTGGGAACTGGTATTAACGCACATCCTAGGTTTTCCAAAGAGTTTGCGAAAGAAGTTTCAAAATTAGGCAAAATAAAAGCAAAACCAAGCAACGATTTCTTTCACAGTCTTAGTGCACAAGACACTTCTCTTCAAATTTCTGGGGAGCTGAGAAACTTAGCTAGTATATTAATGAAAATAAGCAATGATCTCAGGTGGATGAATAGTGGCCCTTTAACCGGACTTGGTGAAATAGAGCTTAAAGCTATGCAACCTGGTAGCAGCATCATGCCTGGAAAGGTCAATCCAGTCATACCCGAATCTGTTTCAATGGTTTGTGCCGATGTTATTGGAAACGATACCACGGTCGCAATTGCCGCTCAATCAGGCAATTTTCAGCTCAATGTCATGCTGCCTGTGATTGCTTACAATGTTTTGAAAAGTATAAATATCCTTTCTGGGGCTTTAACCATTCTTTCCAACAAAGCAATAAAAACATTCAAAGTTAACAACAAGAAGATAGCTGACAACCTCAAAAGAAATCCAATACTTGTAACGGCATTAAATCCAGTCATTGGATATGCCAAGGCCGCTGAAATAGCTAAAAAGGCATATCGAGAGGGCAGGCCAATTTTGGATGTGGCTATAGAAGAAACTAACTTATCACGTAAAAAGTTAGAAAAGATTTTAGACCCAGCAAATCTTACGAAAGGAGGAATAAAGAAATAATGGAGAGTCTTACATCTCAGAAATGTGTAGCTTGCCAAGCAGACGCACCTAAAGTAACAGATGATGAGTTGGTTGAATTTATAAAAGAAATTCCAGACTGGGAACCTTTAACCGAAGATTCAATTTTAAAGCTTAGAAGGGTTTTTAATTTTGATGATTATGCTCAAGCTGTTAGGTTCAGTAATCAAGTAGCTGATCTTGCTGAACAGGAAGACCATCACCCAGCCATTTTGTTCGAATGGGGAAAAGTACAAGTTACATGGTGGACTCATAAGATTCTGGGTCTACATAAGAACGATTTTATTGCTGCTGCCAAGACAGACAGACTTCTAAACCAATAGTTCAATAGATTTACAATCTGCTTCTTCCTTTTAAGATTTACTTCATTTAGTATTGCTCACTCAAAAAAGTAAGGATACATATACAACTAGTATGGAAGTAGTAAAAGAACAACCTCAATGGTTCAAAGATGCCCTAGAAGTAGATCACAGAGATGATTTTACTGAAGTTTCAGGGGCTAAAATTCATTTTATGGAGTGGGGTAGTCCACATAATCCGTCAGTTATTATGTTGCATGGAAATCATGCTCATGCTCACTGGTTTCAGTTCATTGGAGGACTGCTAGCCGAAAAATACCACTTTGTTGTCATGAGTTTTAGTGGAATGGGAGAGAGTGAGTGGCGTTCACATTACGATAAGAATACTTTCGTTGAAGATGTGTGGGGAGTGGTAAAGGAAACTAACCTGATTAAACCGGTCGTTGTGGGTCATAGCTTTGGCGGTATGGTTTCTTTGGCCACCGCGGACAAATACGGCGATCAGATGTCTGGCTTGGTGTTAGTTGATTTCGTTGTGAGGCACCCAGAAAATCATATTGAGTGGTATAAGAACATGCCTCCTTCTAAACCTCCTAAAGTTAGACCCACTAAGGAAGAACTGGTTCAAAGATTCAGATTGATGCCGCCACAAGAGTGTCAGAATCAGTTTTTATTGGACTTTATAGCTGAGAAATCTGTAAGAAAAACAGACCAAGGATGGAGTTGGACCTTCGATCCCTCTACCTACGACAACTTAGAGGTAGGGAATGATCAACATGAAACTCTTAATAAACTTAGTTGTCAGGTATCTTTTATATATGGGGAAAACACAATGGAATTTGACACAGGCAATTCCATTGAAGAGATGAAGGAACTACTCCCTGAAGGCTCTTCTATTATCTCTTTAGCAGATGCTCAACATCACTTGATGTTAGACAAGCCACTCGAATTTGTAGACGAATTAGATAAGTTGATCCAAGGTTTCTTTTAACTGTCCTCAGTAATAGCTGGTATTTTTAAGAACCAGATAACTACGCAAGCTATAACCAATAGCACGCAAAGAAAAAGAAAAGCATTTTGATAATTCCCATAAGCATCAAACATTAATGCAGCCATAGGGGTTCCACTAACTTGAAAAAGTGAAATAAAGGGTTGCGCAGTACCTCTTGAGAAGCCAAAACTTTTTTGAGTATAGATTTTATTAAAGAGAATATTACTCAAAGGTAGGGCAGCGCCTCCTCCAAATCCAAACAAAGCAATGATAAAAGAAAGTTGATTCGGGCTCTGACTAATCAGTATAAGTAGAGTTCCCACTAGCTGAATTACAAGAGAAATTGTGACTGCCAATCTGGCATCCATCTTATTTTCAACTAACCATCCAAAAAAGAGCTTACTAATCATTGCTGGCACTGCGTACATACTAAAAATCCAAGCCGCGCTTTCTGCCCAACCCCTTTCTGAAGCATAAAAGGTTATATGGGCGAGCACTGCCATCATGGAACAAAATTGCATAGCAAATACAAAAGAAAGTACCCAGAAATTCCTATCCAGCATTAACTGTTTTAGGGTCCAATCTACTCCTTGAGTTTCACTAGCTACCTGTTCATCATCATTTAATGTTTTTCCATCAGGCCACTGGTCTACGTCTTCGGGGTGATCTATTACCAACAATCTAAATAAGGGCGCATTCACGATTAAAGTAAATAAACCGTAATATAAGTAGGCCTCTCTCCAACCCAAGCCTAGATCAATGAGAAGGTAGTTTGTTAGGTTGGGCATAACTAAACCTGAAAAAGAAACCCCCAGAGCTGCTATACCTAGAGCCCTTCCGGTGTATTCACGAAACCATCTGGAAACAAGTTTCGAAACAGACAAGTTACCCATCAAGGAAGCTCCAAGTGCTATGGGCAGAACAAAAATCACTATGAAGGCTGTATAGCTATTAACAAAATACAAAGAAATTAAAGATAATCCATAAACAAACGAACCAATAATTAATACTGATCTAATCGAATAGGTATCCAATAATTTTCCAACGACTGGCATGGTGATAGCAGAAATAAGCATGAAACCGGGTATGGTAAGGGTAGCCAAGAATCTAGAAAGTTCCATTTCCTCTGCAAGGACAAGTTGAATAACCGGGTAAGATTGAAATGCAAAACCCACCACACAAAAATCTGCAAACAGAGCAATAGTGACCATGCGCCACCCAAAAAAAGCAGTTTTTTTAGAAGAGTCTTCCATGAATTGATTTTTTCTTAGTGTAGCTTAATTATAATTCTTTTATTGATTTTCTTTTCTTTCTGTATAATTTGAAGATGTTGCGGATAGCAGACCAAGCCCTTACCTTTGATGACGTTCTGCTTCTGCCTGAACACTCAAAAATACTCCCTAAAGACGCAGATCTTAAGACTAGTCTCACCAGTCAGATAAGCCTCAATATTCCATTATTATCAGCAGCAATGGACACGGTTACAGAGTCTAGAATGAGTATTGCCTTGGGGGAACTAGGGGGCATGGGTATTATTCATAAAAATCTCTCATCTAAAGATCAATCCAATGAAGTCAGGAAAGTAAAAAAATATGAAAGTGGAGTAGTCAGAGACCCCATCACCATTAGATCAGATAACAAAGTTGGTGAATTAATACAGTTAACACAGGAACTAAACATTTCAGGAATGCCTGTAGTTGACGGTGAGAATCTTGTTGGGATTGTTACTAGCAGAGATTTTAGAAATGAACAGGATTTGAGTGCCAATGTTTCTCAAATTATGACCCCTAAAGATAAATTGGTGACCGCTAAAGAAGGTGAGGATCTTGAGGTAATCAAGCAATTGCTGCACTCGAATCGAATAGAGAAGATATTGCTTGTAGATAATAACTTTACCCTAACCGGCCTGGTCACGCTTAAGGACATAAACAAGTCTTTGGATTTTCCCAACGCGGCCAGGGATAGCGAAGGCAGGCTATTAGTCGGGGCAGCCATCGGAACGGATAAAGATTCAGGCCAAAGAGCCACTGCCTTGATTGAAGCGGGAGTCGATGTTTTGGTAGTTGATAGTGCCCATGGTCATGCTGAAGGAGTCTTGAATCAAGTCCAATTTCTTAAGAAAGAGTTTAAACATATTCAGGTTATTGGAGGGAATGTAGCTACTGCCGAGGGGGCTCTGGCTTTGGCTAATGCAGGAGCAGACGGAGTAAAGGTAGGCATCGGTCCAGGATCAATTTGTACAACTCGAATAATAACTGGAGTGGGTGTTCCTCAGATTACTGCTGTTGCCAATGCGACTCAGGCCTTAAAAAACAAAAATATTCCTGTAATTGCAGACGGCGGTATTAGGTTTTCTGGCGATGTGGCAAAGGCCATTGCCGCGGGTGCACATACCATTATGTTGGGAAGTGTTTTGGCAGGAACCGAGGAGGCTCCAGGAGAAGTGGAACTTTTTCAAGGCAGGAGTTACAAATCCTATCGAGGAATGGGGTCAATTGGAGCAATGACCGGAGATCAAGGTTCGGGAGACCGATATTTTCAAGAAAGCTCTCAAGCTACTGAGAAGCTAGTCCCCGAAGGGATAGAAGGCAGGGTTCCTTACAAGGGCTGGATGGAAGCGGTGGTGCATCAGATGATGGGAGGACTTAGACAGAGTATGGGGTATACCGGGTCTAAGGATATAGAAACCATGAGAACCAAACCCAAATTTATCCAGATAACCCAGGCAGGAGTTAGTGAGAGTCATGTTCATGATGTTAATGTTACTAAGGAAGCTCCTAATTACAGGATGTCCTAAAAACTTGGAGTTTTAAGATGTCAAAAGACATCATTGAAGACAGGATTCTAGTTATAGACTTTGGTTCTCAATACACCCAGTTGATTGCTAGGCGTGTCAGAGAGATTGGAGTTTATTGCGAAATTTATCATCACAAGACTTCACTCTCTGTAATTAAGAAATTCAATCCTCAGGGCATAATATTATCTGGAGGCCCCGAGACAGTTAAACAAAAGGGATCACCGAAAGTTGCAGATAAACTTTTTGATTTAGGAATTCCAATTCTGGGCATTTGTTATGGGATGCAAGCCATTGCTAAACAGCTTGGAGGAAAAGTTGAATTAGCTGAGAAAAGAGAATTTGGTCAAGCTGATCTTGTTTTAAAAAACCTAGCCAAAGGCTTATTTAAGGGCATTAAAAAGAAATCTATTAGCGTATGGATGAGTCACGGAGATCATGTCTCTCGTTTACCCAAAGGCTTTAAAAGTAGTGCAAAATCAGTCAATAGCCCAATTGCTGCTTTATTTAATCCTGACAAAAAAATATTTGGCCTCCAGTTCCACCCCGAAGTAACTCACACACCACAAGGGAAACAAATTCTTAAAAACTTTGTAAGGGACATTTGCAACTGTAATGGTTTGTGGAATGCAAAAAATATTATCTCCAAAAGTGTCGAGGAAATTAAAGAGAAGGTTGGCTCTGACAAGGTTTTACTCGGATTATCTGGGGGTGTCGATTCGGCAGTGGTAGCCGCTCTACTCTCTGAAGCCATTGGCAATCAGTTGACCTGTGTGTTCGTGGACAATGGTCTTCTTAGATTGAACGAAGGTGATCAGGTAATGAAAACCTTTAAAGATAAGTTTGGTATTAAAGTCAAAAGGACAAATGCCGGTAATCAGTTCCTTAAAGATTTAAAAGGAAAAAAAGATCCCGAACATAAACGGAAAGCCATAGGCAAAACTTTCATAGATGTCTTTTTGAAAGAAGCCAAAAAAAGTAAAAAAATAAAGTGGTTAGCTCAGGGAACTATCTATCCTGATGTAATCGAATCAGCAGGCAATAAAAACGGTACAGCTCATGTGATTAAATCTCACCATAATGTTGGAGGTCTTCCGGATTATCTTAAATTACCAGTTATTGAGCCTTTGAAAGACTTATTTAAGGATGAAGTAAGAAAAATAGGATCTGAATTGGGTTTGCCACGAGAGATATTGTTTAGGCATCCTTTCCCAGGACCAGGACTAGGCGTAAGAATCTTGGGCGAGATAAAGAGAGAATACATAAGAATCTTGCAGCTGGCAGATGACATATTTATAAGCGAGTTAGTTGAGGAAGGGTATTACGATAAAGTCAGTCAAGCCTTTGCAGTTTTTCTCCCTGTTAAATCCGTTGGTGTGGTTGGGGATTCAAGGAGGTATGAATACGTTATAGCATTGAGGGCAGTTGAAACCCTAGATTTCATGACCGCGAAGGCAGCTACCTTACCTCATAGTTTTTTAGAGAAAGTATCCAATAGGGTTATGAATGAAATACCTGAAGTATCTAGAGTAACTTATGATATTTCAAGCAAGCCACCATCTACTATTGAGTGGGAATAAAGTTAATAAAATCAATAACTTATAAAATATTGAGTGGGAATGATTAGAGAAACAAAGGAATCTGATTTAGAGGAAGTCTTCAATTTAATTTATTCAGCTTTTGGTAATCAATCAGAATCAGATTTGGTTAGACAATTAATTATAGATGAAGATTTACTGTTTAATCTTGTCTTTGAATCATCAGATGTCATTCTAGGTAATGTAGTGGTTTCTAAAATTACAATGGAACCTGATGTGGATTTATTATGCGGTGGAGTTGCTCCACTTTCCGTGCTTCCTAAAAATCAATCCACTGGAATAGGTTCACAACTAATGAGAGCTGCAATAACAAAGAGTAAAGAATTGAATATCGATGCTTTATTTCTTTTAGGTGATCCAAATTACTACAAAAGATTTGATTTTAAGATTTCAAATTTGCCTAATGACTATAGTGTTGAACATTTTCAGGAGTTGGAGCTAACCAAAAACTGCTTGAATGATGTGAGATCAAAAGTTATTTATGCTAATGCTTTTACGAATCTGTAGTCATGGGAAAAGAGTTACAAAGAAGTTACAAAGTAAAAAAAATGCCCCTGAAACACACTATCTATAAGGGTTTCAAATTGGGTTACTACTGAGTGGGAATAAAATGAATAAAATAAATAACTTAAAGAGGTAATTAATGATTGAGAATTTCTTACAATATGGACAATGGGTAATTTTAATTTTGAGCAT
>CAXFFS010000013.1:0-23670 GCA_964002385.1 uncultured Gammaproteobacteria bacterium
CAAACCAAAAATACAAAGCTTTTATTATTTTTTTGACGCCCATCCTTGTTTTAATTGCTAGTACTTTGTTCTTTTATATCGGATATTCACCCGAGGGAAGAACCAACAATGGCCAGCTGATAGACCCACCAATAGATCTATCTGCATTAAAGATTGAGGGCCTTAAAGATGAATTTCCAGGCAAGTGGACCGTAATTCACTTTTTGAATAATCCCTGCAACGAGAGTTGTTGGAATTCGTTATACAAAACCAGACAAGTAAATATTAGACTTGGAAGAGATGCACAAAGAGTCGGCAGGTATTTATTAATATCAAGCTCCTACAATCTTTCGCCACAAGAGACCGCAAAACTGACAAAAGAATATCCCCGTCTGGAATTATTCAGAATTCTGGAAGAAGACATTCCTAAAGAAATTATTAAAGATTCCTATATATTATTTGATCCTTTAGGAAACGGGATTTTGATTTATTCACCAGACTTACCAGGGGGCGAACTTTTAGAAGACCTTAAGAAGGTTTTGCAGAACTCAAAAATAGGTTAATAAAAAAATGTTAATAAGGAGAGTAACTTTTTTTTCAGGATGTTTTGCTTTTATTGTAGTCGCACTGGGCGCTTGGACTAGACTAGCAGACGCAGGGTTAGGCTGTCCTGACTGGCCTGGATGTTATGGGTTTGTAACCTTACCAGTAAATCCTGACGAAATAGATTTAGCAAATTCAAGGTTCCCAGACAGCCCCTATGAGCTTGCTAAGGCTATACCCGAAGTGGTCCACAGATACTTTGCTGCAACTTTAGGGTTTTTTATTTTAAGTATTGCTGCCGTTATAAATTTAGATAGGTCATATAAGCCAAATATTAAAATTCTTTCAATAGTTTTACTTATTTGGGTTTTAGTTCAAGGAGCCTTTGGTTATTTAACTGTTAGCCTAAAGTTATGGCCTCAGATAGTGAGTCTTCATTTATTATTTGGTTTTATTACTACTACATTACTGTGGTTGTTGTATTTTAAATTAGTTGATGAAGGCACAGGTCTTGCCGATCAATGGAGGTTTACAAAAAAGCTTAAGTCGCTAATTTCTTTTGCTTCAGTTTTGGTTTTTATTCAAATTTTCCTGGGTGCTTGGACAAGTACAAATTATGCAGCCTTTTCTTGCACAGACTTTCCGCTTTGCCAAGGAAAAGTATTTCCTAATATGAATTTTTTAGGGGGATTTAACTTTTTTCAAGACATAGGGCCCAACTATCTAGGGGGTCAGATGGACTTGGAGTCCAGAACGGCAATACATTTTACTCATAGAATGGGGGCCTTGGTCGTTTCACTTTTTTTATCCTTTCTGGCTTGGAAAATTTATAAAGATAATTACAAGGGGCTATCTTTAATTTTGATGGGGCTACTTTTAGTACAGATACTTCTAGGCGTATCTAATATAATCTTTCAATTACCTCTATTAATAGCCGTTGCACATAACTTAGGAGGACTTTCTCTTATAACTTATCTAATGGTTTTAAGATTTAGATATCAACATGACAACTGAAGTAAGCAAAAACGGAACCTGGAAACATTATCTTGAGCTGACTAAACCGGGAGTGCAGGCATTACTCTTTGTTTCTTGTATAACTGGAATGTTGATAGCTTCAGATTTTTATCCACCAATAGAAGTATTTATTGCTGGCCTTATGGGCATTAGTCTTTTAGCAGCTTCTTCCGCGGTTATAAATCATATTTTTGATGTACGTCTGGATTCTTTAATGGAAAGAACCTCTTCTAGGCCCATAGTAAAAGGGTATATTTCAAGAAGACAGGCTATTGTTTTCTCAGTGGCTCTTTTTGTCTTGGGTTCTTTTCTGCTTCTGTATTTTACTAACCCTCTAACCTGGATATTAACTGCCTTAACCTTTATTTTTTACGGCTTTATCTATACCAAATACTTAAAATTTATGACTAGTCAAAATATTGTAATAGGTGGGTTGGCAGGAGCAATGCCACCTCTTTTGGGTTGGACTGCAGTAAGTAACTCTATAGATCCGAATGCCCTTTTGTTGGTATTAATTATTTTAGTTTGGACCCCTCCTCACTTTTGGTCTTTGGCAATCCATAAAGTAGAAGATTATAAGGAAGCGGGGGTACCTATGTTGCCCGTGCAAAAAGGAATTCCATTCACAAAACAACACATACTCCTTTATACCGTCTTATTGATGGCGGTCAGTCTTCTTCCATTTTCAGTTGGTATGTTTGGTTTAATTTATTTAAGCTCTGCCTCTTTCTTAGGACTTGTATTTCTTTATTATGCTGTAACGCTCTACCGGGATGATGAAAACAAAAAGGCTATGCCCACCTTCTTTTATTCTATTTGGTATTTGGCTCTTCTTTTTAGTTCAATGCTAATAGATAGCTTTATATCGCTATGAAAAGAAACTTCACCTGGACAATTGTAAGCTGCTTAACTGTCATGGTTATTGCCTTGTCCTTATACGTGAACAAAATGACAACTAAAGTCTATTTAAGCAATGAACAATTAAAAGACCTGGGCCTTTACTTAATTGATCCTGCACGAAATCTAGGTTCATTCAATCTCATAGACTCAAATGGGAAAGAATTTCTTCCTAATGACTTTGAAGGAAAGTGGAATGTACTTTTTTTTGGCTTTACATTTTGCCCTGATATTTGTCCTATCACTATGAGAATGCTCTCAAGAATTGAAAAGGAAATTGACTCCCAAGAACTAGATAAAATTAGAATATTTTTGGTTACAGTGGATCCGGATAGGGATAGTCCAGATCAGCTAAAAGTGTATTTAGAAAATTTCAGTGAAAACTTTATCGGTCTGACTGGAGGGTTAGATCAAATTTATAATTTCGCTACCAGAGTAAATGCTCCTTTTAGTCCGATTTCGAATAGTAAAGACCCTCATTACACTGTAGACCACACCGGCAGTATTATTTTGATTAATCCGGAAGGCAATTATGCTGGTTTTTTTAGAGCACCCCACAATCAAGACGATATAAAAAAAGCCATTTTAGATATAGTTAGTAGAAATTAATGAATTCAGAAGTAAAACAAAAAAATGTCTTTGGAGAAGAAATAGAGTCGTGCTGTGAAAATCCTATCACAGGATTTTTTAGGGACGGGTTTTGTCATACAGACGAGAGGGACGAGGGTGTTCATACTGTTTGTGTGAGCATGACTAAAGATTTTTTAGAATTTTCTAAGGCAAGAGGAAATGACCTAAGTACACCCAGGCCAGAATTTAATTTTCCAGGTGTAAATGAAGGTGATAGCTGGTGTTTGTGTGCAGAAAGGTGGGCAGAGGCTTACGAATCTAATATGGCACCTAAGTTATATATTAAGAAAACAAACATTAGAACCTTAGATATTGTGCCCTTAGAGCTCCTAAAAAAGTTTGCGATTGATCTTAATTGAAAGATGGTAGAGTGGTTTCGTTTGCCGAATTGATTTATAGAATATGAAAAAAATAATACTCATAACCTTGTTGATGTTTTCACACGGTGGTTGGGCTCAAGAAAAACTTGATGCTCTGTTAGATGGCCTTCACCGGGACGCACACGAAGGGAATTTTCAGACCTACTTTGCCCGCTACAGCTCGGATGCCGTCTTTTTGGGAACAGATAAAAGTGAGCGCTGGACCATAGAGGAATTTAAATCCTATGCCAAACCGGCATTTGTAGATGGTCACGGATGGACTTACGCAGTAGTCGAGCGCAACTGGGAGGGAGACGGCAATACACGCTGGTTTGATGAAATTCTGCTCAATGAAAAGTTAGGACATTGCAGAGGGACTGGCGTTGTCCAGTTGATCAACGGCGAATGGAAAATAGCCCACTACGCCTTGACCATGCTCGTCCCCAATGACATCGCTGCAGACGTCGGCTCGCAGACCCGGGAAGCTGACAAACTGCAATAATCTATGAATGTTAAATTTAGGTTGGGTTAAAAATTCTCTTTTCACAATTATTCAACAAAAGGCAGAGCTGTTGCATGAAGCAAAAGAGGAGGGCAACATAATTTATCTATAGCTTCAGAGCTGTTTTCAAACCCAGAGGCATAAATCTTACTGATAAATTTTTTGGCCTCTTTATTGCCTCTTTCGGCAGCTAATAAAAAATAGGTTTCTGACAAGGTCATATTTTTCGGCACCTCACCCCCTCTTGCGAAAAGAATAGCTAGATTAAAAGGGGCCTTTGAATGCCCCTGTTTAGCAGCTTCTTGAAACCAATAGACGCTTTTTTCCATATCCACATGAATACCAAGCCCAAGGGAATAATTTACGCCCGTATTGTATTGGCTAACTATAATTCCTTGCGTTGCAAGAGAAAGGTCGTAGACAAACTCTTTTTTCTCTCTTTCAGAATCAGGAGCCAGACCCTGAGAAACAAGAGCTACCAAAAAAAACAAAAGTTTTAAGCTTTTCAAAATCTAATTTAAAAGGTTTTATTCCATGCTGACGACAACTTTTCCTAACACCTTTCTGTCTTCTAAAGTTTTTATCGCTTCTCCTGCCCTTTCTAGAGGATAGGCTTCGCTTACGAAGGGATTGATTTTTCCGTCAGCATGCATTTGAAAAAGCTCTTCAAAATTTTTCTTGTTAATTTCCCTATCCAGGCCAGCAAACTGTCCCCAAAACACTCCAATTATTTGGCATTCTTTTAATAGAGTGAGATTGAGTGGCATTTTAGGTATACCAGCTGTGAAGCCTATAACTAAGTATCTGCCATGTCTTTTTATGGCCCTTAAAGACGGTTCAGCATAGTCCCCTCCAACTATGTCATAAATTACATCCACTCCTCCTCCAGACATTTCTTTAATTTCATTTGAGAACTTCTTTTGCGCATCCCTATCCATTTCTCTTGGGTAAAGTATTCCTTCGTCTGCACCCTCTCTTTTACATAGTTCTAATTTATCTTCAGAAGATACGCCAGCTATTACCTTGGCGCCCATAGCTTTAGCCACCTGGACTGCAGTTATACCAAGCCCACCACCGGCACCCAAAATTAGAATGGTTTCATCTGGTTTAAGTTCAGCTCTCTGCTTAAGTCCATGAATAGTTGTTCCGTAGTTAAGCGGGAATCCTGCAGCTATTTGAAAGTCCATTGTTTCGGGTAAGGGCATTAACTGTGGTTCAAAAAAGGCACCCTTTTCAACTAAACCTCCCGAGCCGACATTTCCCATCACCCTATCACCCTCTTTAAATTGAGAAACTCCATTGCCTACTGATGAGACTATCCCTGAAATTTCACTACCCGGGCTAAAGGGGAAAGGTGGTTTAAATTGATAGAGACCTTGAACAATTAGGACATCTGGAAAGCTTATTCCTGTAGCCTTTATATCTACAACCACTTGACCATCACCCGCTACAGGATCAGGCATCTCTTCTATTCCGTGAGACTCTATGGGCCCAAATTCTTTACAAACAAATGCTTTCATTTAAATGTTCTCCTTAATTACATCTTTATCATGATACGTTACTAATAAGTTTAATAAGGTCAAGAAACTTTATTCAAGAATTCAGATAAATACTCTTCAAAGGGAAGGCCTTTCTCTGATTCTATCTTTTTTTGTCGTTCTTTCGACAAGGAGGTCTCTTTCTTAAATTCATCATCAGTAGCGCTATTATAGTTCTCAAAGAAAGCGGCATTACTCTCCGCTATTTCCATGCACAGCTCTTCGTGTGAGAGGTTATCTCTGATTAATCTCTCAATTAGTCTCCCGCTTGGAGTTAAACTTAGGTCTTCAATCTTTTCTTTCTGCATTTGTAAAGACTCTTTCCAAAGATTATTTTTTCCCCTAAAAAGTCCGCCATCCACCTCTTCTGCTATCTTGTTCATTTCTTGAAGCAAATTATTAGCCAAGTCACTTACCGCTGTTTCATTTTGTTCAAAGTAGATTTTTAAATCAGGCTTTCGTCCATAATTAATAATTCTTTTATGGTTCTCTTTTAAGTATTGATTTTCTTTTTCGTCAAGCGGAAGACTTTCTGTTGTTAAACAGAACAACAGAAATATGTCTAAGAAATCTATTTGGTTTCTATCGATTCCAATAGGGCTAAATGGATCTAAATCAACGCACCTAAGTTCAAGATACTCTATTCCCTGTGAGCGCAAGATGTTAATTGGTCTTTCGCCTGAAGGGCAGGTTCGTTTAGGTCTAATAGTGCTGTAGTACTCATTTTCTATTTGTATCACAGATGAATTTAATTGGATTCTTTCTCCGTCCAGAAATTCACCTATATTTTTATATTCAACATGAGGTTTAGTTAGGGCATTTTTTAAGTCTTGTATGTATTCTTCAATAGAATTTATGGAGATATTTAGATTGTCTTGAATTTCGCTTATGTATCCCAAGTCACCCATGCGCAATGAAGTAGCGTGTTTTTGAAAGCAACTACCTTTAGGTAGTTTTTCAAACTTATCTAAATTTTTTTCTGTAAAAGTGTCCGAGAAAGCCGGTGAAGCACCAAAAAGCAAAAAGTATAGCCATTCGTATCTTTTAAAGTTTCTGGCCATACTGAGGTAGATATCACTTTTCATATCTTTAAGGCCTTGGTTAGAAAGCCCTCTAAAGTCAGCAATCTTCTCGAAGAAGCTATCAGGGAAAGAAAAATTGTAATGAATCCCCGCAATAGCTTGCATCTTACTCCCGTATCTGTGAGCAAGACCTTTCCTGTAGACAGATTTCATCGTTCCAGAATTAGAGCTTCCATATTCTCCAATTGCCACTTCTTCATTAGACCCTATAGAACAAGGCATGCTCATAGGCCATAACAATTCTTTATCAATAGACTGATGCACAAAAGAGTGGAGGTTAGTTAAAAAGTCTAAGCAACTCTGCGGGTCGGTAAAGGTTGGAGTGACAAGCTCAAGAAGAGCCTCAGAAAAATCAGTAGTAATAAATGAGTTTGTAAGAGCAGAACCCAGTTTGTCTGGGTGCTTTTTCTTAGATATTGAGCCCAGGGAATCCACCCTTAGGCTTTCTTTCTCAATGCCTCTTTTTATAGACTTAAGATCATCTAAGGAACCAGATTCCCTAAGGTCCTTTAAGCTTAAATGCATAATTTTTTCTTTAGCTAGTTTTTGGTCCAGCCTCGATAATTTCTTGAGAGACGTCGAACTTAGTAAAATTTTCAGTAAATTGTTTTATTAATTTATTTTGATAAGACTGATGTAAAGAGGGGTCTTTCCAATTATTTATAGGGTTAAGCAGATTACTGTCTATACCCTCTAATGAAGTAGGAACATCCAAATTTATGCCTTCTATTTTCTCTGTCTCTACAGAAGCCAATTTTCCTGTTTGGATCGCACTGATAATTTTTCTGGTCACAGGAATATCAAATCTGCTTCCTGTTCCATAAGGACCACCCGTCCAACCAGTATTTACCAGGTAAACACGGCTTCCAAATGATTCTATTCTTTCCATAAGTAAATTGGCATAAACGCCAGCAGGTCTAGGAAAGAAAGGAGCGCCATAGCATGTGGAGAAAGTTGTTTTAAAAGCTTCAGTTGAGCCTACTTCAGTTGAACCAACTGCTGCCGTGTAGCCACTTAAGAAATGATAAGCGGCAGCTTCCTTACTTAAAATAGACACTGGAGGAATGACACCAGAAAGATCACAGGTTAAAAAAATAACTGATAGTGGTTCCCCTGCAGAATTTTCTTCAGCCCTTTTTTCAATATGTTCTCTTGGATAAACCACTCTCGTGTTTTCAGTCAAGGAAGAATCGCTGTAATCAGGGACTTTGGTTTCGGGATCGATTATTACATTTTCCATAACACTACCATGCTTGATAGCTTCCCAGATTACCGGCTCATTTTGATGAGTTAGGTCAATGCACTTGGCATAACATCCTCCCTCAAAGTTAAACACAGACCCTTCACCCCATCCGTGCTCGTCATCTCCTATCAAGTTTCTTTCAGGATCAGCCGAAAGAGTTGTTTTTCCTGTTCCTGATAAACCGAAGAAAAGGCACACGTCAGTTTCTTTTCCTACATTAGCTGCACAATGCATGGGAAGAACGTTTTTTTCGGGTAAAAGAAAATTTTGTACCGAAAACATTGATTTTTTCATCTCACCTGCATATTGCATTCCAGCCAGAAGAACCTTTTTTTTCGAAAAACTAATGATTACTGCTCCGTCGCTGTTAGTTCCATCTCTTTCAGGATCACAAACAAATTCAGGCGCACTCATCACCGACCAGGTTGTTTTATCGGAAGGATTAAAACTATCCGGTCGAATAAACATCTGTCTACCAAAAAGATTATGCCAAGCCCATTCAGTTTTAATCTCTACTGGAACGTAGTGCTCTTTGTGTTCCCCTACATGAAGGCTAGAAATAAAAACCTCTTTTTCTGATAAATACAGTTCTACTCTTTTCCAGAGAGAGTTAAATTTTTCTTCATCAAAAGGCTTGTTTACCTCTCCCCAATCTACTTTAGATTCCGTTATAGAGTCCTTAACAATAAATCTATCCAAAGGGCTTCTTCCAGTTCTTTTGCCTGTTTTTACTAATAAAGCGCCATTAGCGGCTATTTCACCTTCGCCCTTATTTAGAGAAAGTTCTATTAGTTCGTCTTGGGTTAAATCTTCTTGTATTTTAGCTGCCATGAGGAGACTCGCTGATTAAGTGCGCATTATAGATATTTTATTAACTTTTAGAATGCAATTTCTTTGAAATATACAAAGACACTAGTGTATAAAAAAGTAAACCCACAAAGGCTACCAGCAACCATCCTGGAAGGCTGATACCGAGGAAGGACCAGAGTACTTCCGCACAATTTCCATCACCCCTAATTGCAATCATGATAACTTCTAAGACAGGTAAGGTTTCAAATAGGTAATCTATATCTGGTCCACAAGTGGGGACTAGCTCGCGTGGGAGGTTTTGAAGATACAGCTGTCTAATTGAAAGCGACATGCCGGAAATAATAAATGCGATACAAAGACCCATATAAGTCCTAAGAATCAAAAGAGATTGATTTTTGTGTAAGAAACCGACAAAAGACACAAAGATTAAAAGGTATACACAAGCCCTTTGGGCATAACAAAGTATGCATGGTTTAAGTAGAAGCATGTGCTCAAAAAAAAGCGCAACAATTATTAAGCCAAGACTAGTGGCTCCCAAAAGAGCAAAAAATCTTCTTGAATTTGAAAATAACAAATCTTGCATTTAATTAATGGGCTTGATCCCAGTTTTTTCCTATACCAATTTCGACCTCTAGGGGAACCAAAAGCTTAGCTGCATTTGACATAGAATTCCTTAATATTTCTGCAACCCTTTCGCTATCTTTTTTATTGGATTCAACCACTAGCTCATCATGAACTTGAAGGATTAATTTAGCATCAATCTTCTCTTTAATTAAAGAATCATCCACTGCCAACATAGCCTTTTTCATTATGTCAGCTGCTGTTCCTTGGACGGGGGCATTAATGGCTACCCTTTCTGCAGCCTGTCTTCTTATAGCGTTCCCTGTAGAAATTTCTGGAAGGTACAATCTGCGTCCATACAGAGTTTCAACGTATCCTATTTTCTTCGCGTCTGATTTAACCTTTTCCATATATTTTCTAACTCCCGGGTATCTAGAAAAATATATATCCATATATTCAGCTGCTAAATTCCTATTAATGCCTAGCTGCTTGCTTAGACCAAAAGCAGAAATACCATAGATAAGACCAAAATTAATTGCTTTGGCGTTTCTTCTTTGGTCTGAGTTAACTTCTTTGATATTAACTTCAAAAACTTCACTTGCTGTACTGGAATGAATATCCTGCCCCTCTTGAAAGGCCTTTATTAAGCCTTCATCTTTTGATAAGTGGGCTATTACTCTTAGCTCTATTTGAGAATAGTCAGCCGAAATAAGTTGATATCCTTTTGAGGACTCGAAGGCCTGCCTTATCCTTCTGCCATCTTCAGTCCTTATAGGGATGTTTTGTAGATTTGGATCAGAAGAAGAAAGTCTTCCTGTGGAAGTTCCGGTTTGATTGAAAGAGGTATGAATCCTTCCGGTGTTCGCAGAAGTCTGCAAAGGTAGTTTGTCTGTATAGGTAGATTTAAGTTTACTAAGAGTTCTATGTTCTAAGATGATTTTAGGTAACTCATAATCTTCAGCAAGTTGTTTAAGAACATTTTCTGCAGTAGATGGCTGACCACCCGGCGTTTTTTGAATAATAGGGTAGTTTAATTGACCAAAAAATATTTCCTGAAGTTGTTTAGGCGATCCCAAATTAAATTCCTGATCAGCTAAGCCATAAGCCTCTTTTTCGAGCTTTGCTATTCTTTCACTAAAATTCTTTGACTGAGCTTTAAGTATTTTCTCGTTTACTAAAGTTCCTGCCTGCTCCATATCTGACAAAACTCTAATCAAAGGTATTTCTACTTCTTCTAAGAGAGCACTTAAAATGGGCTCTTTTGCTAGTTTAGATTTTAGTTCTTCATAGAGACGAAAAGTTATGTCGGCATCTTCCGAAGCATAGTGTGCTGCCTTGTCTACAGGAACTAGGTCAAAGGTGATCTGCTTGACCCCCTTGCCAGCTACCTCCTCAAAGGTAGTAGTCTTGTAATTTAGATAATGTTGAGCCAGCGCATCTAAATTGTGTCTAGAGGCTGTGCTATTTAACACATAGCTCATTAACATGGTGTCGTTCTCAATATTGTTTAAATTAATTCCATACCTAGAGAGAATATTTCTGTCAAATTTAATGTTCTGGCCAATTACTTTTGTTTTTTTGGATTCAAGAATTGGCTTTAGTTCTCTAAGGACTAGATCTTCGGGCAACTGATCATCATGATTATGGGCTAAAGGGATATAAGCAGCCTCTCCAGATTTAACAGATAGTGAAATTCCAACCAGCTTTGCATCCATATAGTCAAGGCCTGTAGTCTCTGTGTCCAATGCAAAAAAAGAGGATTTTTTTAATTTTGCAATCCAGTTTTTTAGTTGTTTCTTCTGGGTTACCAGTTCGTATTTGGATTTTTTAGTATCCTTTTCTGGGGCTATCGCTACTGTCTCTTCTTTTTCTAACCAGGCTTTGAACTCAAGCTCTGTATAGATATCCTCAAGTAGCTTCCTATCTTCTTTGCCTACAGCCAGGTCATGAACTCCAATTTCCAAAGGAACGTCTTTTTTTATAGTTACTAATTCCTTGGAAAGGAGTAACTGATCAAGCCCATTCCTTAGATTTTCCCCCACCTTTCCTAAAATTTTGTCAGCATTCTTTATAATTTCGTCTAAGTTTCCATATTCTATAAGCCATTTCACAGCAGTCTTGGGACCTACTTTCTCAACCCCCGGAACGTTATCTGAAGAGTCGCCTACAAGGGCAAGGTAATCAATAATGAGTTCTGGCTTAACCCCAAATTTTTTTTCCACCCCTTTTTCATCCAAGAGTTCGCTATTCATGGTGTTTACAACTTTGATATGTTTGTTTACTAGCTGAGTCATATCTTTGTCGCCAGTTGAAATAACTGTATCTATACCGGCTTCACTGGCTTCTTGAGCCAGAGTTCCAATTACATCATCTGCCTCTACACCTTGTACGCTTAAAAGCTTTATTCCAAGGGCTTCTATAATTTGGTTAATTGGTTCAATTTGTTCGACTAAGTCTTCAGGCATAGGGGGCCTGTTAGCTTTATATTCTTTATACATTTCGTGTCTGAAAGTTTTTCCTTTTGCATCAAAAATAACTGCAAGTGGGCTATTGGGGTGGTCTATAAGAATTTTCTTTACCATACTAATAACGCCCCTGATGGCCCCAGTTGGCTGGTTTTTGGAACTCATTAAAGGCGGGAGGGCATGATAGGCCCTATAAAGATAAGAAGATCCATCTATAAGGATGAGGGGGGTTTCAATAGATTTTTCTTCTGACATTTTAGTTGCTTATAAACATTTAGGAACTTTTCTTATTATTTTTAGTCTTATTTTATACCTAAGTTAGTTAAAAGACGGATGCCCCGGGTATTCCCCCAAGGTGCTCGGGGCCTTAAACATCAAACCATCTTTTAAGCTTTTCATCCAATTTTTCTATGCCAGTAGTTTTTGTAGAGGAAAATCCTAGAGCCTGCCCTTTTAGGTTCATTTGTTTGAGCATCAAATTTGCTTTTTCCACTTCCCTTAGTACCCCACTTTTAGACAACTTATCTGACTTATTAAGCACTATCAAAAGAGGTGTATTTGTTTCTGAACACCAGTCTATAAGGGTTAAGTCTGATTCTTTAAATGGATGTCTTATGTCCATAATAATAACTAACCCTCTTAGGCTTTGACGACTATTCAGGTAAGCGGTAATTAATTTTGCCCACTCCTTCTGAGTTTGCTTAGATACTCTAGCAAAGCCATAACCAGGAAGATCAGCAATTCTGTTCATTTTTTGATCATCAATACTAAAAATATTGATAGCCCGCGTCCTTCCAGGAGTTTTGCTTGTTTTAGCAAGCTTCTTATTTCTTGTGATGGCATTTAAGACGCTCGATTTCCCTGAGTTAGATCTTCCACAAAACGCTATTTCTAAACCAATGTCTGTTGGAAGGTCTTTTAGTGAAAATACACTAACTAAAAACCTTGTACTAAAAAAAATATTTCTTGAATTCATGGTATTGTTTAATTTAAACACCGGCAAAGGTTAGTATATAATCCTCGCCCGTATCACCGATTAGCGCAAGCATTTCTATGAATTTAACAAAGTTATTCATTCTTTTTTTTGCAGTCCTGCTTTTAGGAGCTGGAGACATCCAATCAGGTAAAGAAAAATCTCAAACCTGTATAGCATGCCATGGAGAAGACGGGAATAGTGTGGTCGGCTTATGGCCCTCACTTGCAGGCCAAAACCCTAAGTATTTACTGAAACAATTACAGCTGATCCAGTCTGAGGAAAGATATATAGCGGAAATGAATGGCCAATTAGATGGCTATAGCGATCAAGACCTTCAAGACATAACAGCTTATTACTCTAACAATAAGAATAAAATTGGACAGGCTTCAGCAGACTTAGTGGATAAGGGATTTAAACTTTATTATGCAGGTAGTCTCGAGAAAGGCATACCTGCTTGCACTGCCTGCCATTCTCCCAAGGGCACGGGAAATAGTTCCGCAGGTTACCCTCTTTTGAGCGGTCAAAAAGCTGAATACATTGCAAAAACTTTGAAAGATTATAGGACTGGAAACAGACAGGACTCTGAGCAGTCAGCCATCATGGTATCAATAGCTTATAAACTTGATGATAAAGAAATAGAGGCTCTAGCAAGTTTTATAAATGGCCTTTATTAAACCCCTCCTAATTCGAAAGCATCTCGCTTGGATGTTTTTTTTGCTGTTTTTTTCCTGCGCTCAAGCTGAAGAATATGAGGCCGGCAGGCATTACCAAATTCTTGATTCTCCTTCAGTTACAAGAGACCCTTCTAAAGTAGAGGTTGTAGAGGTTTTTTGGTTCGGATGCAATCACTGCTATGCGCTTGAATCTTATATTTTGCCTTGGAAGAAAACGCTTCCAAAAGATGTGGATTATTGGAAATCGCATGCGACCTGGAATCCAACTTTAAAAATACATGCTCGTTTATTTTATTCCGCGAAAGCCTTAGGCATTGAAGACCAAATAGTACCTGGAGCATTTACGGCAATACAACGGGAGGGTAGATTTTTAACTGGTAATTCTGAATTGGAATACTTCTTCAAGGGGTTTGGAGTTGAAAAAGAAAAATATTTATCAGTATCCAACTCTTTTGGGGTTAATAATGCTGTAAAACAAGCAGATAATAGAATGCGACAATGGACTATAACCGGTGTGCCGACGCTTATAGTAAATGGGAAATATAAAGTCTCTGGCACAAGAGAAGTTGGCACTGACAGGCTATTAGATGTTGTTGACTTCTTAATTGAGAAAGAAAGAAGGTTTTTAGCAAGTTCTTATTAGGTATTGTCTTGATTTCATTTCCTGTAAGCCCACTTTTTGTTCCTGCTAACAAACTGGACTGGATCGAAAAAGCGTTAACCTCAGAAGCCGATGGTTTGATCCTTGATCTTGAGGACTCAGTACCAATAAAGGAAAAAAATACAACCAGAGGGGAGCTAGCTAACCACTTGTCTTCACAAAAAATTACCACCCCCTTTTTTATTAGAACTAATCCACTGACCTCCAAAGAAGGAAAAGAAGATCTTTCTTTGCTTGAGGTAGTTGGTGAAAATTTCATAGGCCTGATGGTTCCTAAAATAGAAGATCCAGCTGAGCTTATGGGCTTACCAGAAACACTAAAAGTGGTTATTTTGGTTGAGACGCCTTCAGCAATTGAAAATCTTGCTTCTTTAGCTGCAGAAAAGAGGGTCTATGGAATTGCCTTAGGGGGAGCAGATTTAAGTGCAGAATTGGGTTCAGATATGAGTTGGGATTCCTTGTTATATTCAAGGTCTAAGATAGTGACGCATGCTTCAATAAATGGAATCTTTTCAATAGATAGCCCTTTCATGGATATAAATGATCTTGATCAATTAGACGAAGAGAGCCGAAAAGCTAAATCTTTGGGGTTTAATAGCAAATTTGCTATTCACCCTAACCAGGTAGAGACAATCAGCAGAAATTTTCTTCCATCCGAAGAAGAAATAGAAGAGGCTAAAAAGACATTAAAAGCTTTTGCGAACTCAGATGGGGGAGCTATCGCAGTAGATGGTAAGATGGTTGACGAGCCTGTAGTGAAGCTTATGAAGAAGAAACTCATTCTAGCTGGACTTGATCCTGATAACTAAAAGTGATTGAGGAAAGAAATGGTAAAAAATATTAAAGAAATAGAACCCGGTAGATACAGAGAGACTTTTGGTCGATATTATGAAGATTTTCAAATAGGAGATGTTTACGAGCACAGGCCGGGAAGAACAATTACTCAATCAGATAACACGTGGTTTACTTTGCTTACTATGAACCAGCACCCAATTCATTTTGACGAAGAATTTGGAAAGGGCACAGAATTTGGAAAAACGCTTGTGAATAGCCCATTTACTATAGCTTTAATGGTTGGCATGAGCGTGAGTGATGTTAGTCAAAAGGCTGTAGCCAATCTAGGGTGGACAGATATAGTTTTACCCCATCCCTTGTTTGTAGGCGACACTTTGTATGCTGAATCAGAAGTCATGAAAAAAAGAGAATCAAAATCCAGACCAGACGACGGCATTGTCACTGTCAAGACAACTGGAAAGAACCAAGATGGTGTCATAGTTGCTTCCTATTTAAGATCAGCTTTAATTCCCAAAGAGGGAACAGCAGTAGAAGATAAGATAGATTATTAATTTATCGATTGGCGTTAAATTTCATTTTTGTTATAACTGATACCTCACAAACATGATTGAGGGAGAAAATGAGCCAAAGTTTATTTGACAAGGAGACTTCAGATTCAGAAGCCTGGCATCTGCAAGGAAATTGGGGGCCAGTAAAGGAAGAGCTAACGTCTTCAGAATTGTATGTTAAAGGCAAGATTCCAGAGGGTTTGAATGGTCTTTATGTAAGAAATGGAATGAACCCAAGATCTGGTCATAGCGACCACTGGTTTTTTGGTAATGGAATGTTGCACGGGTTTAAATTAAAAAATGGCAAGGCAAGTTACAAAAACAGATATATAAAAACGCCTTACTATGAAAAAGATTTGGATGTTATAAGTTCATTTGGTGACTTGAGTGCCTCGCCTGCAAATACCCACATAGTTAAACATGCTGGAAAGTTATTAGCTTTGGAAGAGGCTCACCTTCCTTGGGAGGTCAATGAAGAATTAGAGACCAAAGGAGTATATGATTTCTCAGGCAAACTTGAAGGGGCAATGACTGCACATCCAAAAGTTTGCCCCAAAACGGGTGAACTTTTATTTTTTTCTTACTCCATGATGTCAGAGCCTTACTTAACCTACCATCGAGTTAATAAAAAAGGAGAATTAATTCAAACTGAACCTGTAGAGCTTCCCAGGGCAGTGATGATGCATGACTGGAACGTAACTGAAAACTATGTTGTTTTTATGGATCTTCCAATAATTGCAGACATGAACCTAGCAGCGGAAACAGGGTCTCCTTTTGGTTTTAAACCTGAGTGTGGGGCCAGATTGGGGGTGATGCCAAGAGATGGATCCAATCAAGACATTAGGTGGTTTGAAATTGAACCATGTATGGTTTTTCATCCGTTTAATTCCTATGAAGAGGGTAACAAAATAATACTTTATGTTTGTAGACAAAAAGAAGCTATGGTTGGTGGCTTTCAAGATATTTATGGTGGGGACACAACCATGGGAAGGTTGTGGAAGTGGACTATAGATTTAGATCTGGGTGAAGTTAAAGAAGAACAAATCGATGATGCGGCATGTGATTTTCCTAGAATTGATGATCGAAGAACAGGACAGAAAACTGATTTTGGTTATTGTATGACCTTTGATAATCAGGCTGATTCACTAACCATAGGAAGGCATGTACTTAAATATGATTTAGTTAACAAAAAAAGACTGATTCATGATTTAGGTGAGGGTGTCAAAGGAGGAGAGCCTGTATTTGTGCCCAAATCCAAAGATTCAGATGAAGATGATGGGTGGGTATTGGTGCTGGCCCATGAAGAAGAAGGGGCGAAGTCAAAATTATTGATTATTGACTCTCAAAATTTTGAATCAGCTCCTGTAGCTGAAATTTATTCTCCACAAAGGATACCTTACGGAGCTCATGGAAACTGGATGCCACTAGAGAATAGTTAGAAGGAGATATACATGGAAACACAATTTGCAACTTTGTGGGAAAGCATTTCAGATGTTATTCCTGACAGGAAAGCACTTATTTGTGGAGATATTGAAAGGACATGGAGTGAATTCGACGAAAGGGCAGCAAGGCTTGCAAGTTTGTTGACTGTAAAGGGTTTAGGCGATGATTCAAAGGTTGGCCTTTACTTACATAACTCAAATGAGTACTTAGAAGCTCAATATGCGGTATTTAAAATTAAAGGGGTTCCTATAAATGTTAATTATCGTTATAAAAAAGAGGAGCTTGTTTACCTGTTAGACAATGCAGATGCAGAGGCGGTTTTTTATCAAGCTTGCTATGCCGATCAAATTGAGTCAATAAAAGACAAAATACCAAAGGTAAAAGTTTTTATTCAAATAGATGACGGAACATCTTCTCTTATTGAATTTGCATTGGATTTCGAAGATTCAATTTCTGGTCATGAGCCAATGGAAAGGATAAAGAGATCTGAAGAAAATATGTACATGCTTTACACCGGCGGGACAACAGGAATGCCTAAGGGAGTTATGTACAAGCACGGGGGTTTTGTAAGCGGGATGGTGAGGACAGCAATTTCATGGGGACTTATCCCAACTGGTGAAGACCCTAATGCGGAGCTACCTCCAGCTTTTGATATAGATGAATTGCCTGAAATAGTTAAAGCACAAGATGAAGCAGATAGTCTTCTGGTCAGTTTGCCTGCTTGCCCCTTAATGCACGGCACTGGAATGTGGTTAGGAGCTCTTATTCCTTTAAGTGCAGGAGGTACAGTAGTAACAATTCCTCAGCTGGGGTTAGATCCAGATAATTTGTTAAAGGAAACTGAAAAGCACAAAGTGAATAATTTGGTCATAGTGGGGGATGCTTTCGCTAAGCCTATTATGGATGCTTTAGATAAAGCAAAAGCTGAAGGCAATCCTTACAACATCGAGTCTGTGAAGATGATGATTTCAAGTGGAGTCATGTGGAGTTCTGAAGTTAAACAAGGTCTTTTAGCCCACCATGAAATGCTTCTTGTAGATGCTATGGGCTCTACAGAGGGAGGCATGGGAGGTTCTATAGCCTCTCGAGACAATCCAGCCCAGACAGCTAAATTTACCTTAAATCCTGGCACCATTGTCATAACTGATGAGGGGAAGCATGTTGAGCCTGGTTCTGGAGAAATGGGGAAAATAGGAACCAGTGGATTAGTGCCCGAAGGTTACTTTAAGGACCCCAAGAAGTCTGCAGAAACCTTTAAAGAGGTTGATGGCATTAGGTACAGTTTTCCTGGTGATTATGCCTTGGTAGAAGCGGATGGATCCATTACTCTATTGGGGCGTGGAAGTAACTGCATCAATACCGCAGGAGAGAAAGTTTATCCTGAGGAAGTAGAAGAAGCAGTAAAACGGCATCCAGATATTTATGATTGTTTAGTGGTCGGAGTAGACGATGACAGGTTTGGTCAACGAGTGGTTGCTTTAGCTTCCTTTCAAGAAAACAAAAATCTAGAAGAACAAGACTTAATTAGCTTTACCAGAGAACATTTAGCTGGGTATAAACTTCCAAAACAGGTCTTATTTGTAGAAGAAGTTATGAGAGCTCCAAACGGTAAGGCTAATTATAAATGGGCGAAACAAAGAGCTATTGACGAACTTTCTTAATTATTTGAATGAAAGTTTCAGAAGCTTTAGAACAAAGAAAGTCAGTTAGAGCTTTTGTAGATACTCCAGTAGACAACAAGCTAATTAGAGCTTTATTAGAAAAGTCAGCTAGGGCAGCTTCAGGTGGCAATCTACAACCTTGGCGCATATTTATTATTAATAATGAAGCAATGAAAGCTTTTCTAAAGCACTTGTCGGAATGGGATAAGCCCGAAACCCCTGCATATGATGTTTATCCTGAGGGATTAACTGAGCCCTATAAGTCTTCAAGATTAAAAGTTGCAGTGGACATGTATGGTCTTCTTGGGATTGGAAGAGAGGATAAGGAAGCCAAATTCAGGCAATTGTTAAAGAATTTTGAGTTCTTTGGAGCCCCTGCAGGATTTTTTTGTTATGTAGATAAGCAGATGGGTCCTCCACAGTGGTCAGATTTAGGAATGTTTTTACAATCCTTCATGCTTCTAGCTAAGGAAGAGGGCTTAGATACCTGTCCTCAGGAGGCTTGGGCTTCAAGACCTGAGAGTGTTTCGAGCTTTGTTGGTTCAACAGATGAGTTAATGCTTTTTTGTGGAATGGCCATTGGATATATAGACAAAGAGGCCCCAGTAAATCAACTCGTCACCGAAAGAGAGCCATTTGAAGTCTGGGCTAAATTCGTAGAAAAATAAGTTCTTAAAAAGAAGGGGCGTTTGTCTCTATATTAAGTTGTCCTTCAAGACCCGCTACTCGATGCTGTGCACTTTTTATGTATTCTGGGTCCGATATCATGTCTAACATAGCCTTTCGGTTTGGATACATGGCAATTGCAACCGTATCCCAAAGATCTTCAACTTCTCCCAGCATAAGTCGTGATACCTTTCCACTAAAGATAGGCTTAGCCCCTACTTTCTCTAGGTGTCCCCTTACTTCTTGACCGTATATAGCATAAGCCTCTTCGCCCGTTAGATCAGTTTCTCTTTTATCAGGGTATGTTGCCTTGTCTTTAAATTTAAGTAGATTCACCATATAAATTGGTTGGCCTTCACCCTCTTCAAGAAAACCAGCCATCTGTTGATCATTAGGCATGAGCGCATTCTTAACTTCCATAATTAACCTCTCTAGTTTCTAAGCGCTATGCCTAAGCACTTCGCCGTTTGCTGCTCCCGTTAACTCACCGTCTATGAAGTTAATTTTTCCATTAACTACAGTGGCCTTGTAACCTTTGGAGCCTTGGACATATCTTGGTGCTCCCCCCGGAAAGTCATGGGCAATTTCAGGCTGGAGTTCAGCCACAGTCGCAGCATCAAAAACATTAACATCAGCCTTTTTACCAACCTCTAACGTTCCTCTATCCTTCAAACCAATTATTCTAGCTGGGGCTGAAGTAATTCTTCTCACTCCTTCCTCTAAACTATAAAGTCCCGCTTCCCTAACCCAATGAGAAAGCACAAAGGTAGCCCAACCTGCATCGCAAATCTGAGACACATGAGCTCCGGCATCACCAAGACCAGGAAATATTCTATCGCTTAGGAACATTTCTCCAGCGGCTTCCAAGCTCTGGTTGAACATCCTGTAGTTGAAAAGGGTTCTTCCTTCAGACTCGTCTGACAATCTTAAAAAGGTGGCTGAAGGGTGTTCTCCTTTTTCTTTTGCAATTTCAGCAATACACTTTTCTCTACCGGCAGCATAATCGGGAGTTTCACCATTACCAAGCCAGAAAACCTGATTATAGGGAATTGATTCTTTGCCGCTACTGGCCTCTTCAATCAGTTTACTGCGTAATTCTGGATCTCTTATTGAGGACAACCTTAATTCAAGATTCATCTGTCTCAGTTTTTCCCAAGTTTCACCAGGAAAGGGCAGGCCAGACTGTAGTCCAAACATAAAACCAGAAGACCTAGGTTGAGAAATACCAGTTATATCGCCGCCTTCTTTACATAATTCTTTTAATAGATTTCGTACCCTCTTTCCTGAAGCAAGGTCAGGTCCAGCACCAATACTGAAAAGAATTCTGTCACCGGTTGTGCTTGCCATATCTTTAAGGAGATTAACGGAGAACTCAGGCTGACCCCCGAAATCAAGCACATTCTGCATAAGGCCTCTTTTTTGTCCCACTACCTTAGCAATTTCTAAAAGCTCTTTTGCTTCCGCATAAGTTCCTGGAATTGACCTGCCATCAGGGCCAACATGAGGAGGGTATCTATTGGTTGAAAACCCAACGGCCCCGCTATCCATTGATTCTCCAACTATTTCTGCCATTTGTTGGATTTCTTCATCTGTCGCTAGTTCTTCTACAGACCTTTCTCCCATTACATAATATCTAACAGCCGTATGGCCAACCATTCCAGCTACATTGATACCAAGATCAAATTTTTCAATTGAATCAAGATAACCTCCATAATCTTCCCAGTCCCAAGGAAGACCTCCTAGGATTGCTTCTTTAGGAATGTCTTCTACAGTTTGCATCATGTGAGCTATGAGCTCTCTATCTTCAGGCTTGCACGGAGCAAAAGTAACACCGCAGTTTCCCATCAGGACTGAAGTTACGCCATGAACGCTGACTGGCCTTAACTCATGGTCCCAACCAATTTGAGCATCAAGGTGAGTATGAATGTCTACAAATCCAGGAGTTACAGTCTGGCCGTTCGCATCAATTTCTTGTTCAGCTTTGCCGTCTATTTTTCCTATTTCTGTGACAATTCCATCTTTAATTGCAACATCAGCGTACCTAGCAGAAGCACCAGTTCCATCCACTACCTGACCTCCTTTGATCAATATGTCGTTAGTCATTTTTTCTTCCTGTAATAATTAAGGACTTTCATAATAAATAAAGTAAACAAACTGTCAAATATTCAGAATTTAAAGCCTTTTTAGTTATTTTATCTTTTTAACTCTAAATCTCCCTTTAGAGCTTTCTAAAAAGAATGAACGCATCTCTCCAGGTACAATTCTGATGGTCTCTCCTTTTTTCAGCCCGGCTCTTCTTACTGAATCAGTCAGCTGCCAGGTTTCTCCATTATCGAGTTTGAATCTAAATTTATAGTTTATAAGGCTAGCTGAAACTACAGTGGCAGAGAAGGATTGGTATTTATCTTCATTTTTTTGTTTTTCGACGTCTCTTTGTCTTGTTATTCTTTTAATCCTTCTCTCAAGAGACACTATTTTTTCTTGTTGGCCCTCTATAATTTCTTCTGAAGATGTAGAAACATCTTCTTCAATAACAAGATCTGTCTCCTTAGGCTCTACCTTTGCAACAACCGGTTTTACTTCATCTTTGGGACTTTCACTCTCACCTTTGACGAGATTGTCAAAGCAAGCCAACCTCTTCATGGAGTCGTTAATAAGGCTGCACTTTTTAATGTCTTCAATTTCCTGAGCGTTTGCTACATAAGAAAAACAAATTAAAAGCACAGTACTTACAATGATTTTTTTCATTTGTACATTAAAACAGATATCTCATTTATTCTAAACAGAGATACCTGGTGGGCTAGACAGGACTTGAACCTGTAACCTTTTGCTCCGGAGGCAAACGTTCTATCCAGTTGAACTACTAGCCCATGTAATTGATTATAAATTGAATTAAAGATCGCTGTCTCATTGTCCTTTTCTTCCTATATAATGGCGGCGCTTCTAACTGCTAACTTAAGATTCTATGAATAAATCTATTCTTTTTATTGTTTTAGGGCTTGCCTTAACAACCATTGGCTTGGAAGCTTCAGAAGCAGAAAAGGCCATAGAAAAAAGAATAGCTCCTGTAGGCCAAGTTTGCGTTGAAGGCCAAGACTGCGCTCAAGAAGTTAGTCTTGTTAGTTCTAATCCTGATGTAATTAGGAGCGGGGAAGAAATTTATGAAGCTGCTTGTACTACCTGTCACGCTATTGGTTTGGCAGGAGCTCCTCTGTTTGGAAGCAAAGTCATCTGGGGAGAGAGAGCAAACAAAGATTTAGCTGTTTTAGTGGAAACGGTAACTAATGGACTGGGCGGCATGCCGCCTATGGGTATGTGTATGGACTGTTCTCAAGAAGAGTTAACTAACTCGGTCCAATACATGCTTGATGCCCTTAACTAAAACTCTCCAGGGTTTCTTCCAACTGATTCCAAGAACTTATTTCCTCAAAATCTGCTTTCTTATCTAGAGGCCAATCTATTCCCTTTTCGTTAAACCAAATAGCTTTCATGCCTGCCTTAAAGCTACCCTCTACATCATTTATTGGATGATCCCCCACGTGACAAATTTCTTCAGCCTTGAATCCAGTTTCTCTTACAGCTTCTTCAAAGATTAATGGATCTGGTTTTCCTACATTCATATTCTCGGCAGATATATTGAAATCAAAATAATGATTTATTCCGATTTTCTTAAGATCTGCATTTCCGTTTGTAATCACACCAAGAACATATTTTTCTTTTAAGTTTTTAAGAGTCTGTTCGGTTCCTTCATAAAGTGTTACATCGTTACGACCGGAGAAAAATATTTTAAAAGACTCCCTTGCCATGACTTGTGATTCTTCTCTGCTATATCCCGATCTAATGCCTAACTCTACAAGCGTCAACTCCCTAAGTTTCGATAACTGATTAACTAAGTCATTTTTTTTAGAAATCAGATCATCTCTAATTTTCATAACTTCTTGGCTTTTTAAAAGCACTTCAACCCCAGGGTAATTATCAATTAGCCACTCATTAGTATCTTTCTCTGCCTTGAGTATGACGGGCAGCAAGGGCCACAAAGTGTCATCTAAATCAAAAGATACAGCCTTAATACTCATTTATTTTTTCTGGCCTTAGCCCTTGGATGGGCTTCGTCATACACCTTAGATAGATGTTGGAAATCCAGTTTAGTATATATTTGTGTTGTTCCTATATCAGAGTGCCCTAACATTTCTTGAACAGCTCTCAAGTCTCCACTGGATTCTAAGATATGGCTAGCAAAAGAATGCCTTAACATATGAGGATTAACCATTGGCAGCCCTCTTTTTTTACTTAATCTCTCTAGTCGAAGTTGGACCGATCTAGTAGAGAGTCTTTTACCATTCTTGTTTAAGAACAAAGCCTTATTACTATCAGCAGAAATCTTTTTCCGAACCAAAAGCCAATCCCTTAACCCTTGAATGGCCTTTTCTCCAATTGGTAAGTCTCTTGTCTTGTTTCCCTTACCCACTACACGACATGACCTTTCTTTGATGGAGATACCGTCTAAATCAAGACTGCAGAGCTCAGAAAGCCTTAAACCTGACGAATATAAAAGCTCAAACATAGCCTTGTCTCTAATTTCAAGATCTCCTTGTGGCTTAAAATCCAAAAGCCTTTTAACTA
>CAXFFS010000014.1:0-22399 GCA_964002385.1 uncultured Gammaproteobacteria bacterium
ATACTGCGAGAGGAAAGATTTGTGATAAAGACGCTATTGCTCGTGCATTAGAATCTGGTCAGTTAAGTGGATATGCAGGTGATGTTTGGTTCCCACAACCGGCACCTAATGATCATGTTTGGAGAACAATGCCACATCACGGAATGACACCACACACTTCAGGAACTTCTTTATCAGCACAGACAAGATACGCTGATGGAGTTAGAGAAATATTAGAGTGCTTATTTGATGGGGAAGAAATAAGAAATGAATATTTAATTGTTCAAGGCGGAGACCTTGCAGGTATGGGTGCTCATTCTTACACCAAAGGAACAGCAACAGGCGGTTCAGAAGAAGCAGCTAAGTTTAAAAAGTAGATAAGAAATAAAAATTTTTAAAAATCACTAGGAGTTAAGATTAATGAAAACACAAGCTGCTGTAGCTTTTGAAGCAGGTAAACCTTTAGAGATATGTGAAGTTGAATTGGAGGGCCCAAAAAAAGGTGAAGTGTTAGTAGAATTAAAAGCTACTGGTGTTTGCCATACAGATGCTTTTACTTTAAGTGGTCAAGATCCAGAAGGATTATTTCCTTCTATTCTTGGTCATGAAGGAGCAGGAATAGTAGTTGAAGTAGGTCCAAGTGTTTCAACCGTCAAAGCGGGTGATCATGTAATCCCTCTTTATACCGCTGAGTGTCGGAAGTGTGAATTTTGTCTAAATCCTAAAACCAATCTTTGTCAGGCCGTTAGGGAGACCCAAGGTCAGGGAGTGATGCCAGATGGAACGAGCAGATTTTCTCTCAATGGCAAACCTTTAATGCATTACATGGGCTGCTCTACTTTTTCAAACTATACTGTTTTACCAGAAATCTCTTTAGCCAAAGTCCGTGAAGATGCTCCTTTTGATAAGATCTGTTATATCGGATGTGGTGTTACAACAGGCATAGGTGCTGTTATTTTTCAGGCCAAAGTAGAAATAGGTTCTACCGTAGCAGTATTTGGCCTCGGAGGCATTGGTCTTAATGTTATTCAGGGTTCTAAACTGGCGGGTGCCAGTAGAATTATTGGTGTTGACATTAATTCTGAACGGGAGTCATTAGGTAAAAAATTTGGTATGACAGATTTCATCAACCCTAAAAAAGTTGATAATGTTGTAGATCAAATTATCCAAATGACAGGCGGTGTGGATTATAGCTTCGAATGTATTGGCAATGTTGATGTGATGCGTCAGGCTCTTGAGTGTTGTCATAAAGGCTGGGGTGAATCTTATATAATCGGTGTAGCTGGAGCAGGTCAAGAAATCTCAACTCGCCCCTTTCAATTGGTCACTGGCCGTTCTTGGAGGGGAACTGCTTTTGGTGGAGCTAGAGGCAGAACTGATGTGCCAAAGATTGTGGATTGGTATATGGATCAGAAAATAAATATTGATGATTTGATCACTCATACTATGCAACTAGAAGATATTAATAAAGCTTTTGATCTAATGCATTCAGGGGAAAGTATTCGTACAGTAGTGATTTACTAATTTAGATAATAGTCTTTTGAATGAGTGATAAAGAATACGAGAAACAGATATGAACAAAAAGTTTAAGGAATGTTTATTGGAGGTTTATCTAGGCGAACAAGCTGGCGAAATGATATTCGAGTCTATGCTTACGATGGCTGAAGACGACAACCAACGTTATATTTTTAGCAATATGCTTCAACTTGAAACAGAGGGAAAGGCAATAATGAGACCTTTGCTTGTAAAACTAGGCATACCCATTGAAGAGAATAAATCTTTAAGAAATCAAGGTCTTGAGATAGCTGAGAGCTTCAAAGGAATGTCATTTAAGGAACAATTTGAAAATATATATCAATCAGTAAAAAATTATTACCTTCCTCAATACGAAGAATTATCAACACTAGTAGACGAAGAAGATTCAGAAGCTTGCTTCATAGCTAATTTCATGGGAGAACATGAGCGTTCTATCTTGTTGGCATCTGAAAATATAATTAAGGATAAACCAAATCCTGTTCAGCCTATAAGAGACCTACTTAGGTTTCCGATATGAAACACCTAACCATCGCTTTAATAATCTTTTAAACCCTAACCAAGTTTCCCTGCTTCAAAATTCCATTATCGCCAACTCTAAGTAAAATAGTAGAATGCTTGCCTATTCAATGGAGGGTTGGCAGAGTCTGGTTGAATGCACTAGTCTTGAAAACTAGCAAGGTGTTAAAGCCTTCGGGGGTTCGAATCCCTCACCCTCCGCCAGCTTTCATTAAAGAAGTTAACTTTTCCCAAGCCTCTTCTGGAGAAATGCTATCCATTTTAGAATCAGAAGAAATAATATGAGCTTGATTATCACCTCTGGTTCCTATTAACCCTTCATCCGTAACTGAGTACATGGTTACTGAAGGTTTATTTAAGACAGCTGAAAGATGAGCCAAACCGGTGTCTGAGCATATACAACCTGCAGCATTATTAACTATAAAAGCAGTTTTATTTAGAGTTTGAGGCCTTAAAGCGATAGCATCAGAACTAGAAGAAACTATCTGCTGAGCTCTATCAAACTCTTCTTCCGATCCCGAGGGTAGAATAGCTACATAATCTTCATGATTAACTAATTCAATCATTTCTTGCCAATACGATACAGGCCACATCTTTGTGGGCCAGCTGGCGTTATGTACAAAAAATAAATAATTATCAGGAAGATTAAAATCTGGTCTCTCAAATTTATTGTCCTGAACTCCATAATCTATAGCTTCTTCCTTCAATTCATAGTTAAGGCTAAAAGCCATCAAATCTCTTTGCCTTGAAATAGCATGGTTTTCTTTAGATATTTTGTATTTGAATTTATATGCTAAATGAGCAGGAAATTCTCTTACGCTGTTTTTATCCATTCCATGGATAGGATTTTTTGTTAAATATGAAACAGCTGCACTTTTAAGATTATTCTGCATATCAATGACTACATCGTAATTTGTATGATTCAATCTTGATTTAAGATTCTTTAGTTCTTTTAACAAGTCAGCCGAAAAAAGATTCTTCCTCCAAGTACGATGGTTGGTAGTGATTACTGATTTAACTTTAGGATGCCAAGATGGAATCTCAGAAAAATTCTCATCTACCACCCAGTCAAACTCTATATTTTCTATTTTTCTAGATGCATCAGTTAAAGCAGGAAGGGCATGCATCAAATCACCCATCGAAGTTAATTTAATGATGAGAACTCTCATATTAAGAAAGCTTCTTAAAGAAAGAACTTAATTTATGCCTAATCTTGTGTTGTGAAAGAGCTTCTTTATATAAATAATTTAGTTGAATTGAACACCTTCTTCCTTCAAATGGAACAAATCCATGCCAACAATTATTAGTTACTTCAAAGGCAATCATGCTACCCATAGTCGCAGGGATTTCTTTTATATAACTATCTAAATTATCTTTTTCTTTTAACAATCTTAAGAGGCCATTTGCTTCATCCCATTTTTCGTTCAGATACAAAAGAACTGTAATAATTTTTGTTTTAGAATCAGAATGGATTTTTCCATCTTTCATTCTGGAATATCCCCTAAAAGTTGTAACTACTGGTTTATCTTTAAGATCCACCTTAAATTTTTCTTCAAGGATTATTCGCATTTGATCTCCTTCTAAACTTTTCAGTAGCAATCCTATGCTATCTCCATAAGTAACTGAGTCTGATGGAAAACTACCTCCTTTTTTTATATTAGGAAAATCAGAGGCTATTTTGGAGTGATCTTCCTTGTTTAGAAAAATATCTTCAACTGCAAAGAAAGGAAAGTAGTCCGCATTTACTTTCGCATCTTTTATTAATTCAAAGTTAAGCATTAAGGTGTGGAAACTTTGGAGTCAACTTCTATTACTTTTTTCATGTAAGCCTTGAAGGTATCAGCTTCTTGACCTCCTACTAGCAGGTATTTTTTATTAAAAATATAAGTTGGAACAGAAAAAATATTCATTTCTTTAGCTCTAAGCTCTTCCCTTAAAATTTCATCAGATCCTACATCAGTTTTGAAGAAATCTTCAATTTCAGTTTTCTGTAACCCACTTTCAGTTGAGATTGAAATAAGTTCATTGATAGATCCAATATCTCTTCCTTCCGTAAAATAGGCATGGAAAAGAGCTTCTGCCATAACGTCCTGCATATCTTTTGATCTACTAAACCAAAGCAATCTATGGGCTAGGAAGGTATTTGGCAGATTTTTACTTTTATTGAAATTAAATTCTAAACCGGCCTTCTTTCCTTCTTCAGTGATGTGGTTAAAACGATCTCTTGAACCATTAGAATTTCCAAACTTGATCTTGTAGTACTCTTCCTTATTAAAACCTTCTGTAGGAATTTCCGGATGTAATTCATAGGGTTTCCAGTTGACTTCAAAAAGAATTTCTTCATTTAAGTCTTCCATAGCTTTGGAAAGTTTTTTAAATCCTATTGCACACCATGGACAAACAATGTCTGAAACAATATCTATTTTTAATTGATTTCTATTCATCTGAATCTATTTTGGAATGATATAGTTATATTTCACAAAAGTTAATTTATGAAATCAGTTTGTATATTTGCCGGATCTAGTTTGGGGCGCAAAGAGTCCTATAAAAATATAGCTATTTCTTTGGGACAGAAACTTGTTAAGAATAATTTCTCTATGGTTTACGGAGGTGGAGGAGTTGGTTTAATGAATGAAATTGCCAATGAAGTTTTGAAGTGTGGTGGTGAAGTAACTGGAGTTATAACTGAAAGGCTTAAAGATGTTGAGGCAGGTCATCAAAACCTAACCAAGCTTTATGTTGTTAAGACTATGCATGAAAGAAAAGCAAAAATGGCAGAACTTTCCGATGCTATTATTTCTTTACCTGGGGGAGTTGGAACTTGGGAGGAATTTTTTGAGGCTCTTGCTTGGAACCAACTAGGCATCCATTCAAAGCCAATAATTCTTTTAAATGAAGATGGATATTACGAAGATTTGTATTTATTTACTAAAAAAGCCTGTAAAGAAGGCTTTATACCTCAATCGACTTTAGACGACTTTCATTTAATATCAAACTTAGATGAAGCTATTAATTGTATAAAGAATTTTAAGCCACGTGATAAGAGTCAATGGTTTAAAAGACTTAAAGAATAAGTCTTTTATCTCTTTTTTATAATAAATTGATTTAAGAATAATTTCTAAGATACTGTTTATATTAGATAAATAAAAGTATTCTAAATTCTAATTAATTTTTTTTTCTTTTACTTGCAATCTTATTTTAATTTGATATCTTTACATCTACGCTATTACTCAGACGAAACTGGACCTCGAGACCCAGATTCAAAAGAGAATGGACAGAAGAAGAAGGGTGAAAAGATAAGCGAAAGCAAGTCAACTGCACAAGAAGGGTACTTGTAGCACAGTAAGAAACCCGCACTGGACCCTTCAACTTCGATTTAAAACACCGCAGCTAGCGGTGTTTTTTTATTCAAAGTTATAAGATTTTATAAGAGAGTGTAAAGTCTTTCCAGAGTCAAAAGAACTCTCATAGACGTCTAGTGAATCCATAGTGGAGTTTATAGGAGCATCTAATTCAATTAGTTGTGAAAAAGGTCTGCTCTTATCCTTAAATCTAGCCAGAGTGATATGGGGTCGAAAGGTTTTGAGGGCCATTCCAAATCCTATTCTGGCTACTATTGCCTCTACTTCATTAAAAAGTTTCTGAAGTCTTGGGGTTAATGAAATGTTTGCGACTAAAACTTGTCCATTTTCATTGGGAAAATAGCTTAAGCTGTCTATTTCAATAGGTAGATTTTTAAAAGGTGGTCTCTCGTCAAAATCATGAAACATCTCTTCCTTTTGTTCAGGTTCCATTGAACCAATAAAATTCAAAGTTATATGGTGCTGATTATTTTTAGACCAATTGACCTTTGCTTTTTTATAAAGAAGCTTTTCCTGATCATTCTTAAGAGCAGAAATAATTTTGTTTAATTCTGGTTTTGGTGTGAGAGCTATAAATATTCTTGCCATTTCAGAACGCGAGATATTAATGATTACTTAGATGGAATCAAGTACTTTATTGTTTCATTAGGATAAAATAAAAAAAAAGGGAAAAATTTGTCTGAGAAGAAAAGAGTCTTAACTGGTATTACTACAAGTGGCATTCCTCATATTGGCAACTTAGCTGGAGCAATTTTGCCTGCGATTAAGGCTAGTAAAGATGAATTAACAGACTCTTTTCTCTTTTTAGCTGATTATCACTCCCTTATTAAAAGTGCTGATCCAGATTTAACCCACTCATCAAGTTTTGAGATAGCTGCTTGCTGGGTAGCCTGTGGACTTGATCCAAAAGAAGTTATTTTTTATAGGCAATCAGATGTTCCTCACATTATGGAATTGACGTGGATACTTGGTTGTCTGACTTCTAAAGGACTTATGAATAGAGCCCATGCTTATAAGGCAGCTGTTTCTGAAAATGAAAAGAATGATCCTGATAAAGGGATTACTATGGGATTATTTAATTATCCAGTTCTTATGGCAGCTGACATTCTTATGTTTAATGCTGATGTTGTTCCTGTAGGACAAGACCAAAAACAACATGTGGAAATGACTCGAGATATAGCTTTAAGGTTTAACCACCATTATGGAGAGGTGTTCACCATTCCAGATGTGTCCATAGAGAAAGATGCAGGTGTGTTGCCCGGAACGGATGGAAGAAAAATGAGTAAAAGCTACCAGAATGCTATACCTATTTTTTTAAAAAAAGATGATCTGAGAAAAAGGATAATGAAAATTAAAACAGATTCAAAAGAACCAGGTGAACCAAAAGAAATAAATGAATCATCAATCTTCAGTATTTATCGTGCTTTTGCTTCGGACAATCAAACAAAAAATCTAGCCAATCAATACCAAGAAGGGATAGCGTGGGGAGAAGCTAAAGAATTATTATTTGAATTACTAGAAGAAAAAATTAACCCTTTTAGAAAAAATTACGAAGAACTCATAAAGGACAGGTCTGCATTGGAAAAGATATTATTGTTAGGAGCACAAAAGGCGTTAGATGTATCAACACCAATTATTGAACAAGTCAGACAGGCTGTTGGTATAAGAGAATTTGGGGATTAAAGTAATTTAATCTTTTAAAAAATCAGAACTGAAAATTCTGATTTATTTTTTATATGAAAAAACTTCCTTCAATTATATGGTTACTATCAGGCGGCCTTTTTTTTGTAGGAGCTGGTCAATCAGTAGTTTTTATCACTATCCCTCCCTTAGCTAGGGATTTAGGACTGAATGAGATTCAGACAGGTTCTATATTTGCATCTTCAGCTCTGGCATGGATGGTATTTAGTCCGTACTGGGGTAGGCTAAGTGATCGCAGAGGAAGAAAGAAGGTTGTTTTAATAGGACTTCTGGGCTGTGCTTTGTCTTTAATACTATTTAGCTCAGCTCTTACCCTGGGTACTTCTAATGTTCTTTTAGGTTGGAAACTATTAGCTGTCTTAATTTTAGCTAGAATGGTAAACGGTGTTTTAGGTAGTGCTACTAGACCTGCAGCTGGAGCTTGGATAGCTGATGTTACTAATCCAGAAGAAAGGGGAGCTGGCTATGGGCGACTAAATTCAGGATTTTCTGCAGGAAGAATAGTTGGACCAGCTATAGCTGGATTTCTGTTGTTAATTTCTTACACTCTTCCATTCTATCTATTCTCCCTTGGTCTTGTTGTAACAACTCTAGTTTTAATTGGCCAACCTTCAAAGCATAAAGAGTTAAAGAGTAAGAAGGAAGAAAGTAAATTGAGGTTATCAGATAATCAGGTATGGCCATTTCTAGCAGTTGCTGCTGGAATGGGGATTTGTAATTCAATGTTAGTTCAAACGGCCTCATTCTTTTTTCTAGATATAGTAACTCCTATGGCTTCAAATCCTATTACTTATGCAAGTATAGGGTTTATGTTAATGGCATTTGGAAGTTTATTAGGGCAGTTATTATTAGCTGATAGGTTAAGAATTTCTCCTGGATCTTTAGTTCGTTATGGCACATTAGTAACAGGCATTTCACTATTAGGTATATCTCTATTTAACTCACTCACAGCCATTTATTTTCTTTTCTTCTTTTTAGGATTAGGTCATGGAACTCAAAGTACAGGATTATCTGCTTCTCTATCTTTATCTGTAGGTCAAGAAAATCAAGGCAAGGCAAATGGCTTTATGGGGATGATTTTGCCCATAGGGCATGTAGTTTCTCCTATTTTAGCAATGCCTTTGTATATGGTCTCTCCGACCTATCCTTATCTTCTAGGTTTTATAATCATGTTTTTTACACTACTATTTGTAGAAAAAAATTCTAGACATAAATGGATAAGAAATAAAGGCTACAGAAGGGTTCCTCAAGACCAAAACCAAGCAGTTGAGGAAGGTTAATTGGTGTTATTATAAAAATATTAAAATTACCTTAAATAGGACAAATAATTATGTTTAAAGATGATTTATTAAAAGGCAAAAGAATTTTAGTTACCGGTGGGGGAACTGGACTAGGTAAAGAGATGTCTAGGTATTTTTTGAAATACGGAGCTGAAGTGTTGATTTGTGGAAGAAGAGTAGGGGTATTAGAAGAGACAGCTAAAGAATTAATGGATGAAAATGGCGGAATTATAAAATGTTACGGGTTAGACATTAGAGGAGCACAGGATGTTGATGAAACTATAGGTGAAATTTTTGCAGAAGGGCCTTTAGATGGGCTAGTTAATAACGCTGCAGGTAATTTTATTTCTCGAACACAAGATTTATCACATAGAGGCTTTGAAGCCATTGCCAGTATAGTTTTTCACGGAACCTTTTACGTAACTCATTCGGTGGGTAAAAGATGGATAGAACTTGGAAAAGGAGGATCTATTTTATCTATTTTAGCTACTTGGGTATGGACAGGATCAGCTTTTACCGTTCCTTCAGCAATGTCAAAAAGCGGGATTAATGCCATGACAAAATCTCTAGCTACAGAATGGGGTCATACCGGCATTAGATTAAATGCTATAGCACCAGGACCTTTTCCTACTGAAGGTGCGTGGGCTAGGCTATCTCCTAATCAAGACCCCAATGATACTTCTGGTCAGGGAGCATACAGCGAAAACCCTATGGGAAGAGTAGGAAAAATGGAAGAATTAGGGAACTTGGCAACTTTTTTAATGTCAGATGGATGTGACTATCTAACTGGCCAAACTATTGCTATTGACGGAGGAGAGTATTTGACTGGAGGTACCTTTTATAGAGCCCTTGCTTCTATGAAAGATGAGGATTGGGATGCAATAAAAGCTACAATAAAAGCTACAAATGAGAAAGACAAAGCTAAAAGAACAGTTTAGATTATGTATTAGGAGGAATTATGACTAACACAACAATTATAGAAATGAAGAAGGTCTTGGATCTTCAGAAACAACTTCATGTCCAAGAAGGGCCTCCGAGTGCTCAGCTTAGGAAAGACAGAATAGATAGATGTATTTCAATGGTAAAAAAATATCAAAATGAAATAATTTCTGCTCTACAAGAAGATTTTGGTAATAGAGACCCAATTATGAGTATAGCCACTGAGGTTATGTCAGCTATAGGTCCTTTAGAGCATGCCAAAAAGAACTTAGTTAAATGGATGAAGCCTGAAAAAAGAAAAGCTGAGATAGCTCCACTAGGCCCTCTTTTAAGCTTGATGGGAGCAAGAGCTAGAATTGAATATCAACCCATGGGCACAGTGGGATGTATCAGTCCTTGGAACTTTCCTGTTAATTTAGTATTAGCTCCAATGGGAGGAATTTTAGCTGCAGGGAATAGGGTTATGGTAAAGCCTTCTGAAATTACCCCAGCTACCTCAGAAGTTATGAAAACAATGTTTGAAGAATATTTCGATGAAGTAGAAATTGCTGTCTTTACAGGTGATGCTGAAGTAGGGGCTGCATTTAGTAGTTTACCTTTTGACCATATGCTTTTTACTGGAGGAACTGCTATAGCAAAGCATGTAATGAAAGCTGCCTCTGAAAATCTTGTACCACTAACTTTAGAGTTAGGAGGTAAGTCACCTGTTATTCTTGGAAAAGATTCAGATATAGCTGGTGCTGCAGTTAGGGTGATGCAGGGAAAAACCATGAATGCAGGCCAAATTTGTTTAGCTCCAGACTACGCTTTGGTGCCTAAAGAAAAAGTTTCTGAATTTGTTGAAGAAAGTGTGAGTGCAGTCTCAACTATGTATCCTTCATTAAAGGATAATGAAGATTACACTTCTATCATTAATGAAAAACACTTTGATCGAATACAAAGTTATTTAAAAGACGCTAAAGACAAAGGAGCAGAAATAGTTGAGATAAACCCGAGTGAAGAAGATTTTTCACAACAACCTCATTACAAGATACCACCTACCTTAGTATTAAACCCGACTGAGGATATGAAGTTAATGCAAGAAGAAATTTTTGGACCTGTTCTTCCTATCAAGTCTTATGAGAATGTAGAAGATTCAGTTAATTATGTGAATGCAAAAGATCGTCCCTTAGGTCTTTATTATTTTGGTAACAATAAAAAAGAGCAAGACTATGTTTTAAAGCATACTACTTCAGGAGGGGTGACAGTGAATGATGTTATTTCACATATAACCATGGAAGATCTTCCGTTTGGAGGAGTTGGCCCAAGTGGAATGGGTTCTTATCATGGATATGATGGCTTCAAGGAATTTTCGCATGCTAAATCAATTTATAAACAAGTTAAATTAAATTTAAATAAGTTTGCAGGCTTAGTTCCCCCTTATAAAAGTAAAGCTGATAAAGCCTCTGCTTCTTCATAAGAAAATTAAAATAAACTTCCACTTCGGTCATGACTTCTTTACCGTTATTTATAGCTATTAAATACTTAAGAGGTAAGAAATCTGGTTTCTTATCTTTTGTATCCTCTGCTGGATTTATAGGTGTTGCACTTGGTGTGGCTGTCTTAATTCTTGTGTCTTCTGTAATGAATGGATTTGAAAAAGAATTGAGGGAAAGAGTTCTTCAGTCTATTCCTCACGCATCTATTATAGGAGGCATTAAAGTTGATCAAGTTTCTAAAGTCAGAGATATTCTGTCAGAAAGTAATGAAATTGAAGCTACCTCTCCGTATATAGAGTCTCAAGGTTTAATAGGTTCGTCAGAGTCTTTAAAGGGAATTTATATCTTCGGAGTAGATTCTATTTTAGAACAGAATGTTTCTATTGTTAGTTCAAGAATAATAGACGGTTCTTGGAATTCACTTAATGAAGAAAAATATGGGATTATTATCGGAGATATACTTGCGTTCCAATTAGGGGTCAGTGTTGGCAACATGGTCAATGTGCTTGTTCCTGATACAACTTTAGGACTTGCTGGAATTCTCCCTCGCACTAAAAGATTTAAAGTAACTGGGATTTTTAGCATAGGGGCACCAGAAATGGATCAGTCTTTTGCTTATATAAATATAACCAATGCCCAAAAATTACTTAGGATGAATAATGCTGTCCATGGAATAAGGATTAGATATAAAGATCTTTTTCAAGCTCCTAATCTGGTTAAGTTAGACACTGTTATGGTTAATCAAGCACTCAATACTTACTACTCTTCAAGTAATTGGACTAATACCTATGGAACTTTATTTAAGGCAATTAATATGGAGAAGTTTCTAGTTTTTCTTTTACTCTCCCTAGTAATAGTAATAGCTGTTTTTAACATTGTTTCCCTTTCGGTAATGACTATTAATGAGAAGAGATCTCAAATAGCAATACTTATGACTATTGGAGCAACGCAATCCTTTGTCCAAAGAATTTTTATGTATTTTGGTAGTTTGATAGGTCTTACTGGAACTCTTTTAGGTTTATTAATAGGCTTATCTATTACTTATTTTTTAGGTCCCATTGTTAGTTTTCTAGAGAGTTTATTGGGTATAAAGTTTTTAGAGGTATATTTTATTAATTATTTCCCAGTTGACTTTAGATTAAGTTGGATTGCAGTTATTTGCTTAACCGCTTTATCTCTAACTGTTTTAGCAAGCTTTTATCCATCCAGATTAGCTTCTAAAATAAATCCAGCCGAGGTACTTAGATATGAGTGATTTAATATTTAAGTGTTCAAATATTTCAAAGAGTTTCGATCAAGGAAATAAAACAGTGGAAGTTTTAAAAAATATAGATTTCACCTTAGAACAGTCAACAAGTGTTTCAATCGTCGGGCCATCTGGCTCTGGTAAAACAACCTTTCTAAATGTTCTATCAGGTTTAGATAGCCCTTCAGCAGGTAAAGTTTTTTATAAAGAAAAAGACATAAATAATTTGAATGATAAGGAGAGGGCTTCAATAAGGAATAAAGAAATAGGTTTTGTTTACCAATTCCATCATTTACTTCCTGAGTTTACTGCTCTTGAGAATGTATCTTTACCAATGTTAATTTCAGGCTTAAAAATGGAAGAAGCTATTGAAAAAAGCAGTCGTTTACTAAAGAAAGTAAACTTAGAAAATAGAATGGATCATAAACCTTCAGAATTATCAGGTGGGGAAAGGCAAAGAGTTGCTGTGGCTAGATCTTTATCCAATTCACCATCGTGTTTAATTATGGACGAACCCACCGGAGATCTAGATGCTCATAACGCACTTAAAGTATCGAATACTATCTTGGAGTTGTCTGATGAATTCAATATTAGTTTAATTATTGCAACCCATGATGTTTCTTTATCATCTAGGACAAAAAAAATATTTAACTTATAGGCAGAGTAGTGGAAAAAGCTGATATTTTAAATAAAACTAAACCTTCTGATTTTAAGATATATGGAAGGCTTATATCCTATGTACTTCCATACTTCCCTCAATTCTTAATAAGTATTTTAGGGTTTGCAGTCTTCGCAGGTTCGCAAGTAGCCTTTGCAGAATGGTTAAAACGCGTCATAGATTATACAAATAATCCAACAGAGGACTGGAGGCTCATATGGCCTATCTTATTAATCCTAATTGCTCTAGTTAGAGGGGTAAGTTTTTTTATCGGTAACTATCTCCTTGCATCTATTTCTAACAGATTAGTTCATGAACTCAGAACTGATCTTTTTAACAAAATACCAGTTTTACCGAGTTCTTTTTTTGATACCAGGAGTTCTGGACACTTAGTTTCAAGAATTACCTTTAACGTTATGCAAGTAACTGGTGCAGCAACCAATGCTTTAAAAATTCTTATAAGGGAAGGACTTCTGGTAATTGGGCTTGTCTCCTACTTAATGTTATTAAATTTTAAATTGGCTTCCATTTTCTTTTTAGCAGCTCCATTTATTGCTTTAGTAGTTGGATATGCAGGCAGGAGGTTAAGAAAAATTAGTAGCCGAATTCAAACAGCTATGGGTGATGTAACACATGTAGCTTCAGAGACGATCAGTGCTTACAAGGAAGTTAAGGCTTTTGGAGGTAAAGATTACGAAGTGAAGCGATTCTTTAAAGCTAGTGACAATAATAGAGTGCAGAATCTAAAACTTGAAGCAACTAACGCTCTCGCTTCTCCTCTCATACAGTTGTTAGTTTCAGCAGCCTTGGCTTTAATAACTTGGCTTGCACTTGATCCCTCAGTCTTAAAAGACATGAGTCCAGGTGGATTTGTTGCTTTTTTTGGGGCTGCTGGCATGTTAGCTAAGCCCGTAAGGCAACTGTCAGAAATAAATAGTCAAATTCAGAAAGGATTAGCTGCAGCTAGTGATATTTTTGAACAGCTTGATGAAGAGCCTGAGAAGAATGAAGGAACTTATGAGAAAGAACAGATTCAAGGCCTAATAGAATTTAAAGATCTATTTTTCTCTTACAACCAAGAATCCCCAGAGGTCCTCACAAATATAAATCTTACTATTGATCCTGGAGAGACCGTAGCTTTTGTAGGTAAATCTGGCGCGGGTAAAACATCTTTAGTTAGTCTTATTCCCAGATTTTATGGTGATTTTAAGGGCGAGATAAGTCTGGATGGAATCCCTCTAGAGGATTACGAAATAAATAACCTAAGGTCTCATATTTCATTAGTAGGACAAAATATCACTTTATTCAATGACACTGTAAATAAGAACATAAGTTATGGATCTACAGAAGAAGATTTTGATTTAATACAGTCAGCTTCAAAGAAAGCTCATGCGGATGAATTTGTTAAAGCTATGCCAGATGGATATGAGACAGTCGTTGGGGATGATGGGGTTCTCTTATCTGGCGGGCAAAGACAAAGAATAGCTATAGCTAGGGCTATATTAAAGGATTCTCCAATTTTAATTCTTGATGAGGCCACTTCAGCTCTGGATTCAGAGTCTGAAGAATACATCCAAGATGCAATGTCTGAACTGACCAAAGGGCGAACTACTTTAGTCATAGCGCATAGGCTGTCTACCATAGAAAATGCAGACAAGATTGTAGTCTTAGAAGAAGGAAAGATTGTTGAACAAGGCACTCATAAAGAACTATTAAAGAAGGGGAAGCATTATGCAAGTCTTCATGCAAAGCAGTTTAAAGATGATCCTATCTCTCAACAAATAGAAATAACCAAACAACCCGAAGACTCTGACTTAGCCTTTTTACCTACTTCTAAAGACCATACCCCTTATCTAGAAAAATCTTGGTACAACAGAAGTTTCTGGTTATGGCTCTTATGGCCACTATCTTTAGTAACAAAAAAGGTATCAGAGCGGAGATTAAAGAAATTCTTGAAAGGAAAAACTAAGTCTTGGAAGGCAAATATTCCTCTTATTGTAGTCGGTAATATAGTAGCAGGCGGTACAGGAAAAACACCCTTTGTAATCTGGTTATCTAAGAAACTCGTAGACTTAGGTTATAAGCCAGGTGTTATAAGTAGAGGATATGGAGGCAAAGCGAAAAAGTATCCATTGGTTATGGAAGATACAACTAGGGTAAGAGTTTCTGGGGATGAAGCAAAATTAATCTATCAGAATGCAAAAGTCCCAGTATATGTTTCGCCAAACAGAGTAGCAGCGGCAAAACAAATGATTGAAGAAACTGATTGTAATGTAATTATAAGTGATGATGGACTTCAGCATTATCAACTCGATAGAGATATGGAAATTATGATTTTTGACGGTTCTAGAGGTATTGGCAATGAGCTTTGTTTACCTGCAGGTCCTTTAAGGGAACCAGTTGAAAGGATTGCTTCAGTTGATTTTATTGTTAGTTCTAATAAGTCTTTATCTAAACAAGGTATAAATGAGAATGCCATAATGAAATATAAAGCAACTGAATGGGTACGACTTTCAGACCAGAAGAAGGTTACTTTAAATTCCTGGCCTCTGGGTAAAGTAATTCATGGTGTTGCTGGTATTGGAAATCCTTCAAAATTTTTTACAACATTAAAGGAATTAAACTTCAAAGTTATCGAACATTCTTTTCCAGATCATTATCAATTTACAGAAGACGACCTTACTTTTTCAGAACAGTTACCTATAGTTATGACAGAAAAAGACGCTGCAAGATGTCATAAAATACAAGTAAAGAATATTTGGGTTTTAAAAATAGAAGCTGAATTACCAGATGAATTTGCACTTCAATTAGTCAATGAAATAAAAGAGAAAGTTAAATGAGTAGTATAGATCCTAAGTTAATGGAAATTCTTGTCTGTCCTGTATCTAAAAGTTCTTTAGTACAAATAGGTGATGAACTTGTCTGTTATGAAAGTAAATTAGCGTACCCCATAAGAGATGGTATTCCTATCATGCTACCTGAAGAAGCTAGAAAGTTAAAAGAAGATGAATTAAAAGAGTGATGTCTTTCATCGTAATTATTCCTGCAAGATTTTCTTCAAGTAGATTACCAGGCAAACCCTTAATTGATATTGGAGGCAAGCCAATGATTGAAAGAGTTTATGGGCTAGCAAAACAGAGTAAAGCTAAAGAGGTTTATGTAGCGACTGATCACCAAGAAATCCTTGATTGCTGTTCTTCATTTGGAGCTAAAGCTGTCATGACGAAACCCGAACATTTAACTGGTACAGATAGAGTTGCAGAGACAACAGAAATATTAAATCTCAACTCAGAAACAGTAATAGTAAATTTGCAGGGAGACGAACCTTTTCTAAACTTTAGTGATATAGATAATTTAGCTAAGTTTTTTATCAAGGAAAAGAGGTTTGATATTGGCACTCTTTTTTCTAATTTTACAGATAAACAAAACCTAAATGATCCTAACCTTGTGAAAATATGGGTGGATAAAGAAGGAGAAGTAAAAGGCTTTTCTAGAAGAAAAGATTTTATAGAAAGTAGTCAATTATTGAGAGCTCTTCATATCGGAGTTTATGCTTACAAAGTTAAATTTATCAGGAACTTTGTGAAATGGGATCAAAGTGAGTATGAAAAGAAAGAAAAATTAGAGCAACTCAGAGCCCTTGATAAGGGTAAAAGAATTGGAGCTATTGAGTCTTTATCTAATGGGCATATAGGTATAGATACAGAAGAAGATTTAACTAAAGCTAGAACATTAATTCTAAATGATTGAGATAAAACAAAATTATTCTTTAAAAGAACAAAACAGCTTTGCGTTTAATCATAAAGCTGAGTTTTTCTGTGAGGTGCGTTCTGTTGAAGAAAGTCACGAATTTGTAGATTACTGTTTAAATAAAAATATGCCTTTAAAGTTATTGGGGGAAGGCACTAACATAGTTTTAACAAGAGATATTAAAGGAGGTGTATTAAAGGTTTCGATTCCTGGAAAAAATATTAATAATAATGAAGTTGATTTAGGAGCAGGGGAAAACTGGAATGAGACTGTTTTATGGTCGTTAGAGAATCAATTATTTGGCTTAGAAAACTTATCTTTAATTCCTGGAACTGTTGGAGCAGCTCCGGTACAGAATATAGGCGCTTATGGAGAAGAAATTAGCTCTAAATTAGTATCTCTTGAGGCTATCAATATAAAGACTAATGAACTTATTTCTATGACAAACAAAGAGTGTAAGTTTAGTTATAGAGAGAGTATTTTTAAGAAAAAAGATGATTTGATGATCACCTCAATCAAACTTAAATTATCTAAAGAACCTAAAGTAAATACTAGTTATAAGTCTTTAAAAAACTACCTTATAAAAGACGATATCAATCCTGATCATGCTACCCCTTATCAAGTTTGCAGAGCTGTTACATCTATAAGAAACCAAATACTGCCTGATTTTAAGGTAGAACCTAATGTAGGAAGTTTTTTTAAGAATTTAATATTAGATGAGAAGGCTTTTAATAAATTAAAAAAGGAGAACATTGATCTTCCTCATTTTAAAAACACTAAAGATTTGACTTATAAAGTTCCAGTAGCTTTTTTAATTGAGAAAGCAGGATGGAAAGGTAAAAAGCAAGGAAATGTTCGAGTTTCTGAAAAACATGCTTTAGTTTTAATTGCGGATAAAGGATCAAATAGCGAACAATTAATAAGGCTGTTTTCTGACATTGCAAAAGATATTTATGAAAAGACACAAGTAGAACTAGAAGTTGAACCTAAAATTTTTTAATGTCTATTTTTTTGACAATTGCCGTGCTTCATTTATTTGCCGTTGCAAGTCCCGGTCCTGATTTTATTTTAGTCAGCAGGCAATGCTTACGGTATGGAAGAAGAATAGCAATTTGGACTAGTTTAGGAATAGCTATAGGAATTCTATTTCATGTAGCTTTATCTCTTACTGGTTTAAGTATACTTCTGCAAAATCAACCAGATCTATTTTGGTACATTAAATTATTAGCTTCTTTATATATTGGATATTTAGGAATAGTTTCTTTGGTTTCAAAAAGTTCAAACAAGTTAGTTGAAGATGCTACAGGCCAAGCTGGAAATCAGTTAAGGTCAGTAACTACAGGACTGCTAACAAATGTTTTAAATCCAAAAGCTTTAATTTTTTTTATAACCGTCTTTGCGGTGGCTATAAACAAAGAAACAGGAATATTTGTTAAGAGTTTATTGGGTATCTACATGTCAGTAGCAACTTTCATTTGGTTTGCGCTTGTAAGTATTTTATTAACAAATAAAAAAGCAATTGAACGGTTTAAAAAGGCAATTCCATTGTTAGAAAAAGTTACTGGATTTTTCTTGTTATTAATTGCTATTCAAATATTATTTCAACAAACCTATTGAGATCTGAGACTTCATTGAATAAACCAAACCCAGCATCAATCTTGAAAGTAATTTCAAATTACAAAGATAAAAAATTACCACCCGTACATTTATGGAATCCTCCACTCTGCGAGAATGTTGAGATGAAAATTGACAGGGAAGGTAGATGGTTTTTCATGAACTCTCCGATCGGTAGAGAAAGAATGGTAGAACTTTTTAGTAAGGTCTTAAGGTTAGATGAGGATGGTGAATATTATCTAGTTACTCCAGTGGAAAAAATTAGAATAGAAGTAGAAGAAAGACCTTTTCTTATTATTGATTACCAGCTAATAAAAAAAGATGAGAAACAAGTAATAAGCTTTGAAACAAATACCAAAGATATTTTCCTTTTAGATAAAGATCATCCAATTAATGTAAAAACTAATCCTAAGACAGGTGAGCCTAAACCCTATGTTTTAGTAAGATCAAACTTGGAAGGAATAATTTCTAGAAACATTTACTACAAACTAATTGAATTAGCTGAAACAAAGAAAGTAGAAGGGGAGCAAATTCTTGTTCTCAAAAGTGATAATCAAGATTTTGAAATAGGGCGCTTAGGACCATAAAAAAACAGAGCCTAAGCTCTGTTTAGTTCGAGTTCGAAAGTGTCTAAACTTGAGTTTTTTAGTTTAGCTCCTTGATAAATTTCTCTTTTTATCTTGGTGGTCTAAAAGTTTTTTTGCTAGCTTTAACTTTTAGTGCTTTCGCCTTTCGTTCTCTAACTAATTTTTCTCTCCTTTCCTCGTCTCGAGTTGTTTCCAGGTCGGTTAAATTAGTCCAGTGATATTACTACGATAGAAAAAAATTACAACCCCTTTTTTTAATTTTTTTTAGCTGATTTTTACCTAAAATTTGGCTTACGTTTTTCTAGAAAAGCGCTAACTGCTTCTGCGTGTTCTTCTCTCTCCCAGCATTCTTGTAAAAGCTTAGTTTCTAACTCTTCTGCTCCCTTAATATCTGTAGTTACAGCATTTGTTGTTAATAATTTTTTTATCATTCTGAGCTGAGCATCTGGATTCTCTGACATTAGATTTGCTGTCTCAAAAGCCCTGTCTAATAAGTGATGGTCTTCAACAACGTATTCAGCTAGTCCGTACTGGTGGGCTTCCTTGCCAGAGTACAGGCCACCGGAAAGCATCATTTCACTGGCCCTTCCCCAACCAACTTTGCTAACTAAAAAGTGAGTAGAAGCTAGTTCAGGAACAATGCCCATTTTTATAAAGACAAAACCGAATTTTGCAGTTTCAGCGGTAATGATCATATCGAATGGCAAGATCATGGTTACACCTATACCAACTGCAGGACCGTTAACAGCGGCAATGATTGGTTTTGATTTTCTTACTAGGCTTAACCAGTCTACTCCGGCTGGCATTCCTCCTGAACCTCCTGCAGTGTCATTACCTGGATCTTCTCCATCAAGCCTAGTTTGGAATGTATCGTCTATATCTGCTCCAGCACAGAAACCTCTACCAGCACCAGTCATGATAATCGCACCCACTGATTTGTCTTGATTGGCTTTTTCAATTGCATCTGCTTGCTCCTCACACATCCTGGGAGTCCACGCATTAAGCTTATCTGGTCTATTTAGAGTTATTAATGCAACGCTGCCCTTAGTTTCATAAATAATTTCTTCATAGTTCATAAAATCATCCCATAATTTGGCGCCATGTATCGATATCAGAAACTTTTAGATAGACGTTCTGTTCTTTAGTTTCAGCCAGAGTGGCGCACTCCTCTTCACTGTAATGGTGTCCGGGATAAAGAATAGTGTCGTCAGGCAAAGAACAAAGATGTTGTAAGCTATGGTACATCTGTTCAGAGTCAGACCCTGGTAGATCAACTCTTCCACACCCATTTATAAATAAAGTATCTCCTGATACTAGATTCTTATTCACACTAAAGCATTGAGAGCCCGGGGTGTGCCCAGGAGTATGCAGAAACTCTATATCATTCTCACCAATTTGAAGGTGATCTCCAGAATCTACTATATGTAAGTCAGAATCAGAAACCCCTGTAACTTTCTTAACTCCCTCAGCTTCATGTTTGTTGACATAAATTTTTACTGGCTCTATAGCCATGATTTCTGCTATCCCTGGAATTGATTGGCCCATCATTCCTCCGCCTATATGATCAGGGTGGTAATGGGTTACCAGAATAGAAGAAAGTTTTAAGTCCTCTTGTTGGAGGTGTTGTAACAAACGATCTATTTCCCAAGCCGGGTCAATTAAGGCCACTTCTCTGGTACTTTTAGAACCAATGATGTAAACAAAATTTTCCATAGGTCCTAGTTTTAATTGTTCTAAGTAAAGATCTTCAGACATATAAATTTTAAATAAATTTAGGATTATTTCTTTTAATTATTAAATGTCTGCTCAAAAAGAAAACGAGTGAGAATAACACCGTAGAAACCAAACTATTACCATAAAAAGGTAGAGCTAAAACGTAACACTCTATAAGACCATTTAAATCTTTTGTATAAGTTGCAGCCGTTAACCAGACACCAAAATTAGAAACGATATAGAAAATTGTGGGTGACGCTAAACTCAGACCCAAAAGTGTTTTTAGGTTAAGTTTGGAGATATTAAAGACCGTTAAGCCAATAATTAAAAAAGCTCCGTAAGTCCATAACATTAAGCTATGAAAACCGATGATTAAATCAGAAATAAAAAGGCACAAGATAGGTAGGCCAATGATTAAAGTCCTTTCTTTCAACATAAAAGGAAGAAAAATAGCACCTGCAATTAACGGAGTAAAATTAGGCGGATGAGGAATCAGCCTGCTTAACACTAGTAAGACTATAAAGAATAAGAGACTCTTTAAAAGGTTCATGGTTAAATTAACAAGGTTTAATATCGTATTTATCTCATGATATGTCGCTGCCAACAAGTTTACAAGAAGCACCTCTAACTGAAATAGAAAACTTTACTGCCCCTAAAGGAGGTAAGGCTTTTTTCTTTACCACTTCAGATCAAGTAAGAATTCGTGTGGCTATATGGAACACTGAATCAACAGTAGGAACAATCATACTGCAATCTGGAAGAACTGAATTTATAGAAAAATACTTCGAAGTTATCCAAGAATTTATTGATAGAGGTTTTTGTATAGCTATGTTTGATTGGAGAGGACAGGGTCTTTCAGATCGATTAATCGATAATCCTTATTTGGGCCACATAGAAGATTTCTCTTTGTACGATAAGGAGTTTGAAGAGATTCTTGATAGTGTTTATCTCCCTTCTTGCCCAAGGCCTTGGGTGGGTATGGGCCACTCAATGGGAGGATGTTTGATTGCTTCTAAAGCAGAAGCTGGACCTAAGATTTTTAATTTAATTATCTTATGTGCTCCCATGCTCTCATTAAAACTTCCTAAGCCTGTAGAAGTTTTAGGTTTAATGGTGGGTGTGATGTCTAAGCTGGGATTTAGAAGCTCAGCGTTTCCTCAACCGGAATGGAGAAAAAGAAAAGGTTGGCATGAAATACCGTTTGAAGAAAATGTGGTCACTTCAGATGAATTTAGATTCAAAAGAGGCGGAGATCTGGTCAGAGCCAACGAAAATCTTGCACTCGGCGGAATAACTGTGGCATGGGCTCACGAATCAATTAAAAGAGTAAGAAGATTTAACAAATCCGATTGGGGAAAGGACATTGATTGCCCAACGCTTCTTTTAAGTGCAACGCAGGATAAATTAGTTGACCCAAAAAGAAATGAGCTTATTTGTAAAGCTATTCCACATATAACCATAGCCCAGATAGAAGGGAATCATGAACTACTAATGGAAAGGGATTCAATTAGATCTGTAACCTGGAACCATATTGATAAGTTTCTGGATAAATATTTATAGAAATTTATCTAGAACATCTCTCAATCTCTTTATAACCTTATCTTGGCCAAGAACCTCTGAGGTTTTATCCACTGAAGGTGAATTCATTCGCCCAGTTATGGCTAATCTTAAAGGCTTACCCACATCAGCCATTCCAACATCAAGTATTTTCATAGTCCTATTTATAGCTTCATGAATGTTTTCAGAAGTCCATGTATCAGTGGCTTGAAACTCTTGAGAAAGTTTCTCTAAAATACCAATAGCTTTGTCGTTAAAGATTTTACTGAGTGTGTCTGGGTCTATTTCTTCTAGGTCTTCATAGAAATATTTTGCCTCTAGTTCAAAATCACTGAGCAGGGAACATCTTTCTCTAATTAAATTAATAACCTGAGTTGAATAGTCATCTTCCTGAAAATATTTTGAGTGTGGAATTAATCTTGAAATTAGTTCTCTCTCATTCAAGTTAGATAAGTATTCTTTGTTAAACCAATAAAGCTTTTT
>CAXFFS010000015.1:0-22384 GCA_964002385.1 uncultured Gammaproteobacteria bacterium
GACAATACAGGACCAAAAATCTCTTCTCTGGCAATAGTCATGTCGTTATTAACATTAGCAAAAACTGTAGGCCTTACATAATAACCTGCATTTAAACCATCAGGTTTTCCAGGTCCTCCAGTTACCAGTTCAGCTCCTTCTTCAATTCCTTTCTCGATTAAAGTCTGAATTTTATTAAATTGAACTTCACTAACAACAGGTCCTATAGAGGTGTCTTCGCTAAAGGGGTCACCAACTTTTGTAGTTTCAGCGGCCTTTTTAGCAATTTCTTTAGCCTCATCTTGTCTATCTTCAGGAACCAGCATTCTAGTAGGTGCATTACATGATTGGCCACTATTTAAAAAGCAATGTCTAGCTCCACCTTCAATAGCAGATTGAAAGTCAGCATCATCCAAAATAATATTGGCTGATTTTCCTCCAAGCTCTTGAGCAACTCTCTTGACTGTATCAGCTGCTCCTTTAGCTACACTTATTCCAGCCCTTGTTGATCCAGTAAATGACATCATGTCTATACCTGGATGCGAGGACATAGCCTCACCAACTGTTGGCCCATCTCCATTGACCATATTGAATACTCCAGCAGGAACTCCTGCAGCATCCATTACTTCCGCAAAAAGGATGGCATTCAGTGGAGCTATTTCTGTTGGTTTTAAGACCATAGTACAACCTGCAGCTAAAGCAGGAGCAACTTTGCATGAAATCTGGTTAATCGGCCAATTCCAAGGAGTTATCATTCCTACAACACCGATAGGTTCTTTCCTGATTACAGTTTTTCCTTTAGTTTCTTCCCATTCAAAGCCCTGCAATATTTCTATTGCCTGTGCAAAGTGACCTAAACCAGTAGCTGCTTGAGCAGCTTTTGATAAAGAAAGAGGCGCACCCATTTCTTGAGAAATTGTTTCGGCAATTTCATCGTATCTTGATTGATAGATTTCAACTATCTTACCAAGTAAGGCCAAACGTTCTTCCACCGATGTCTGGCTAAAGGAATCAAATGCTGCTTGGGCCGCATCAACTGCTTTATCTACATCCGCAGGTGTTCCTAAGGCAATTTGTGCTATTACCTCTTCATTAGAGGGGTTAATGACATCAAAAGGATTTACTCCTTCTGCTGGGTCTACCCATTCCCCATTTATATAAAACTGATGATAAGTTTTCATATCATGTACTCCTTTAAAAATAAATATTTTGGCCGATCAGTATATCCATCTAAATATACTATGTCTCTACTTTAGGATGTAAAAGTTTGGCTTTCAATTGAGGTTGAATTCTTTCAGCCCATTGAGCAAGGTATTTACGTGTTTCTCTGGGGTCTATTATTTCGTGAACAGAGAAACTTTCTGCTCTTGGAAAGGGGTTTTGTAGCTTGACCATACTTTCTTCAATTTCTTTCCTTTTAGCTTCAGGGTCTTCAGCTGCAGCAATTTCCTTCTTAAAAGCTACTGCTACTCCACCTTCTAAGGGTAATGGCCCAGATTCAGCTGATGGCCAAGCCAAAACATAACCCTCTGGTCCATAATGGGCGGCAGCAGCTACCCCAAAAGATTTTCTAATCATTACTGATGACCAGGGAACATTAGATTCTGTAACAGCCAGCACAGCCTCGGTTCCATGAAGAATCGTACCTTCCAGTTCAGCTTCTGGACCTATTAAAAACCCTGGTTCATCTACTAAACTTACTATAGGAATATGGAAAGTATCGCAAAGCTTTACAAATCTGGTAGTTTTTTTTGCCCCATCAGCTGACATTGAACCAGCATAGAAATTTGAATCATTAGCCAAAATTCCTACACTAAAACCATCTAGCCTTGCAAAACCCGTAATAATTCCTCTGCCAAAAGATTTAGTCATCTCAAAGAAAGAATCTTTATCAAAAACCTTTCTTATAATCTCTCTCATTTCATAAGATTTTTGTCTATCTTTTGGAATGATAGAAAGAAGATCTTCCTCTTTCCTATCTATAGGATCTCCTGTCTCTTTCCTTAGAGTTAACTCATAGATGCTTTGAGGCATATAGGAAAGGAATTGCTTAATTTGAGTAAAAGCTTCTTCTTCTGATTCTGCAACATTATCTGTGACTCCATTTAGGCGGTGAATATGTGAACCTCCTAACTCCTCTTTGGTCATTTTTTTACCAAAAGCTCTTTCGACTACAGCTGGTCCAGCAACAAGTAATTGAGCAGTTCTCTTGGTCATGACTCTAAAATGGGCAGCAACAAATCTGGCTGCTGGTAAACCCGCTACAGGACCTAAAGCTGCTGAAACCACCGGTATTTCTTTAAGTGTCTCAGCTACTGATTTAAATCTTGATCTAGAAAATACAGGATCTCCACCATACCCTCTGTTTTTATTCTTTGCGGGACCAGCAACTGATCCTCCCCCGCCCTCATGAAGCCTAATTAAAGGCATTTTATAAGTTAAAGCTAAGTCTTCGGTGTAAACACTCTTTCTAAGCCCTGCAGGATTCGGCGATCCTCCTTTAACAGTAAAATCTTCTCCACCCAGAATCACAGGCCTGCCATCTATTTTGGCAAAACCTAGAATAAAATTAGCAGGAGTTAAAGATTTAAGCTCTCCTTTCTCGTTGGTTTCTATTCCTCCAGCTATTTCCCCTTGTTCTTGGAAAGATCCCTTATCAATAAGTTTATCTATCCGTTCTCTAAGAGTTAACCTACCTTTGGCGTGTTGAAGAGCAACTGCTTCACGCCCACCTTGTTTCTTAGCTAACTTTTTTCGAATCTTTATTTCGTCTGTTTCTTTTTTCCAATTCATATCTTTTGGTGCCCCGTACAGGATTTGAACCTATGGCCTCCAGATTAGGAATCTGGCGCTCTATCCAACTGAGCTAACGGGGCCATCTTTGATTGTATTTTAATACATAGTCTTGATTTATAGTTGTACTGCATTAGAATAACAGCAGCACCGATTTGAACCAGCTTGCGGGTGCTTTATAAATACAGCTAAAGAGGGGGAGTCCTAATAGACCTGTTTAGCGAAAGCTGGCAGGTTTTTTTTTAGGAGAAAATAATGAGTTACACAGGAAAAAATTTAGAGACTATTGCATTGCATGCAGGATGGAGGTCCGATGAGACGACAGGGTCTGTTGCCGTTCCCATTCACCAAACAACGAGCTATTTATTTGAGAGTACGGATAAAGCTGCAAACTTATTTGCTCTTGCTGAATTAGGGAACATTTATACCAGAATAATGAATCCAACCAATGCTGTGCTGGAAGAAAGAATGGCAGCTTTGGATGGAGGGGCTGCTGCTTTAGCAGTTTCTTCAGGTCAAACAGCTTCAGCTTATTCCATTCAAAATTTAGCTAGGGCAGGGGATAATATTGTTTCTTCATCCCACCTTTATGGTGGTACTTATAATCAGTTTAAAAATAATTTGTCTGAGATGGGGATAGAAGTTAGATTTGTAGACCCCACGGAACCAGAAAATTTTGCCAAAGCAACAGATAAAAAGACCAGAGCTTATTTTGGAGAAACATTACCGAACCCTAAGCTACAGGTTTTTCCTATTCAAGAAGTGGCTGATATAGGAAGACCTAAAGGTATACCATTAATAGTTGATAATACTGCTGCGCCTGTATTTTGTAGACCTTTTGATTACGGTGCTGCTGTAACAACTTATTCAACTACAAAATACATTGGAGGACATGGCACTTCCATTGGAGGATTGATTATTGACGGAGGTAACTTTGATTGGGAAGTAGCTGGCCCTAAACGTCAACCAAACTTAAATACTCCTGATCCTTGCTATAACGGAATAGTCTGGACTGAGGCTATTAAACCCATGGGGCCAATCGCTTATATTATGAAAGCTAGAACCACACTTCTAAGAGATTTAGGAGGCTCGATGAGTCCCTTTAATGCATGGACTTTCATACAAGGCCTAGAGACTTTACCTTTAAGGATGAGAGAGCATGGAAGTAATGCATTAAAAGTAGCTGAGTACTTAGAGGCTAGTGATAAGGTCTCCTTAGTAATTTACCCTGGGGTAGCAAGAGGAATAAAAAAAGAGAGAGCCGATAAATACTTGTCTGGGGGTTACGGAGCTCTCATAGGATTTGAGTTACCAGGAGGTCTTAAAGCCGGGAAAAGATTCATTGATTCTCTTAAGCTTATTTATCATGTGGCCAATATAGGTGATTCAAGAACTCTAGCTATACATCCTGCTTCAACGACCCACAGTCAGCTATCTTCTGAAGATCAATTGTCAGCTGGCGTAACACCAGGTTATGTGAGGTTATCTATAGGAATAGAGCATATAGAAGATATCATCGCTGATATTGAGCAAGCATTGAATGCTGCTAGTCAGTCTATATAGTGGCTTTCAGTCCTCAATAGATGAACTTTAGTGTTCAAATCCTGTACCTTTATATGTACCTTACGTATAGTCTATGACTTTATTTTGATAAAATAGCTTTTTTAGTCTTAAGAGACAAAACTTGCTAAAAATAGAAAATTTATCTTGTCAAAGATCTAATGATTTGGTTTTTAATGACCTATCATTTGAGGTTAGTAAAGGTACGAACACTGAAATAATTGGATCTAATGGTTCTGGAAAGACCTCATTATTAAAGTGTATTTTAGGTTTAATTGAAAAGAAGCAAGGGAAAATAAGCTGGAAACAAAAACCAATTGAAGAAACTAGAACATTTTTTTTAAAATCTTGTTTTTATCAAGGCCACCAATTGGCCCTTAAGAACAATTTTACTGTGTTTGAAAATTTAAAATTCTCCCATTCAATTTTTAATTCTAATGAAAAAAAGATTATGTCTTCTTTAAAAGAAGTTGATCTTTTTGAGTATAGAGAAAGAACCTCTTCAGATTTATCAATGGGACAACTTAAAAGATTGGCTATAGCCAAATGGTTATTGGACGAGCATGAGTTATATCTCATAGATGAACCTTTTGCTTCTCTGGATCAAGAAGGTATTCTCCTTGTTTCTTCCATTATCAAGAAATTAAATTCTAAAGGCTGTTCCTTCCTTTTTACGAGCCATACTTCATCTAATATTGATTCTAGAGAAATTTTATTGGACAACTATTCATGAACGAAAAAAGTACTCTTTTTAATTGGTTCATGCTTGTTCTAAAAAGGGATTTGGTCCTTTCTTTTAAAAAGATAGCTACTTTTATGATTCCTTTAGTCTTTTTTCTAATTGTTATAACCCTTTTTCCTTTAGCACTAGGAACGGGAGGTTCTTTTTTAAGCACCTTATCTTCAGGGGTAATTTGGGTAGCAGCCTTATTATCTTCTTTATTAGCAGTAGAAAGTATTTTTAATGAAGATTATCGAGATGGCACTTTAGACCAGTTTCTAATCAGCGGAGAACCTACTTTCTTATTGGTATTGGCAAAGGTTTTAGCTCATTGGTTAGTAACTGGGGCGCCTCTCTTATTGGCATCTTTAATTAGTACTTTCTTTCTTTCTCTTCCTGAAGGTTTGCTGTTTCCTTTATTGATTAGTCTCTTAATGGGCACTTTTTTACTAAGTCTTTTAGGGGCTTTAGGAGGAGCATTAACCATAGGAAAGACTGCTATATTGAGCGCAGTTATTGTTCTTCCTCTTTCAGTCCCCATATTGATTCTAGGAGTTGCAGTTACGACAAGTGCACTTAATGGACAAGATTTTTTTTCTTATCTTTATTTCTTGGGAGCTATGCTTGCAATAGGCACTCCTGGGTTATGCTTAGCTACAACTGAGGCTATATTTATAAATTATGATTAACTTAATAAAAAAGTGGTTAATCTCTTTGGGTTCTCCTCCTTTCTTTTTTACCTGGGCTTCAAAATTTTTGTCTTGGTTTTACCCTATTTCTTTTTTGCTGTTACTGACAGGCCTCATTTGGGGAATAGGTTTCGCTCCTTCAGACTATAAGCAAGGGGAAGTTTATAGAATAATCTTTATTCATGTTCCTTCAGCAATCCTTGGGCAATCAGTATATTTGATGATGGCAATTTTCGGATCAATCTGTTTGATTTGGAGAGCTAAATTAGCAGGTATGTTTTTAAGGTCTGCTGCTCCGCTTGGAGCCAGCTTCACTTTGATAGCCTTAGTTAGTGGTGCAGTTTGGGGAAAGCCTACTTGGGGTACTTGGTGGGTTTGGGACGCAAGACTTACTTCCACACTGATTCTATTTTTTCTTTATGCAGGAATAATTGGACTTTACTCTTCTATAGACAATAAACAGAAAGGAGATAGAGCGGCATCTTTAATTTCTGTGGTGGGTGTAATCATCATTCCTATCATCAAGAAATCCGTAGATTGGTGGCAAACCCTTCATCAACCTTCAACCTTTACGATTACTTCTGCTCCTTCTATGACACCAGATATGTATTTACCTCTTTTAATTTGTGTCATAGGTTTTTATTCAATACTTTTATCAATGCTATTAAACAGATTAAGGGCTGAAATCTTAATACGCGAAAGAAATACATCATGGGTTCAGCAATATCTAAATAATCAAGTGAGGGAATAGTGGATATCATTCAGAATTTCTTTTTTATGGACGGGCAGGGCAAATATGTTTGGTTTGTTATTTGCTTTTTTCTTATAACAATTTTTATCAATTTTTACTTACCTTACAAGCAGATAAAGTTAATAAAAAAAGAGCATTATCAAGGTATTAAGGAATAAGACTTGCATCCTCTAAGAAAACAAAGACTGTATGTAGTTTTGTCTATATTGTTAGGCACTGTGATTGCAGCTCTTTTAGTATTTAAAGGGTTGTCAGAAAATATAAATCTTTTTTATTCACCTTCAGATCTTCATAAAGCGCAAATAAATGCTCAAATAAGAGTAGGAGGAATGGTAAGAAAAGATTCAATTATTAGAGTAGAAAACTCATTAAGAGTCTCCTTTGTAATAACTGATTTCGAAAAGGATCTAGTTATTAATTACGATGGAATACTTCCAGATCTTTTCTCTGAAGAAGCTGGAATTGTTGCAAAAGGTAAGATAAATGAGGAAGGTATTTTTGTTGCAAATGAAGTGCTTGCTAAACATGATGAGAATTACATGCCACCTGAAGTTGCTAAAGCTTTAAAAGATAAGAAATGATTGCTGAGATAGGACATCTACTCCTCATTGGGTCTTTAGTTATAAGTTTTTTAGCAGGATTTTCTCCATTACTTAGATTTCTTACAAAGGATGATTTTTTTTATGAGGTTATCAGCCCTCTAAATAATCTTGTCTTTTTATTAATTTTTCTAAGTTTTGTTTCACTAATTTATAGCTTTCTTATAGATGACTTCTCAGTTGCTTATATTGCAAACAACTCAAATACTTTATTGCCTGTCTATTACAAGTTAGCAGCAACTTGGGGTGCACATGAAGGGTCTTTATTGTTGTGGATATTGTGCCTTTGTTTCTGGTCAACTAGTTATTTTTTTCTGAATAGGAAAAAAGATGTGGAATTTGTTGCACTAACATTATCAGTTTTAAATCAAATTATTTTTGCTTTTATAGCCTTTACTCTTTTCACATCCAATCCTTTTGAAAGATTACTTCCAATAGCTCCTTTCGAAGGTGCAGATCTTAATCCTTTATTGCAAGATTTTGCTTTTACCATTCATCCACCTCTACTTTATTTGGGTTATTCAGGTTTAGCTGTTCCCTTCGCTTTGTCTTTATCGGCCCTCATTTCAAAGAAAATTGACTCAATTTGGGCCAGGGATGCAAGACTGTGGTCACTTCTTTCTTCAGGCTTCTTAACCTTAGGAATAGCTCTAGGGAGCTGGTGGGCTTATTATGAATTAGGCTGGGGAGGTTGGTGGTTCTGGGATCCAGTAGAAAATGCGGCTTTCGTGCCTTGGTTAATATCAGTCGCAATGTTTCATTCTTTAATAGTTACGGAAAGGCGAGGACTTTATAAGAATTGGTCAATACTCTTAAGTATTCTTGCTTTCGCTGCCAGTATTTTAGGAACCTTCTTAGTAAGATCTGGTATTTTGACTTCAGTTCATGCTTTTGCTTTAGACCCTGAAAGGGGAGTTTTTATTCTAGCTATTTTTGCCTACTTCATTTTAGGTTCCCTAATTTTCTATTCCATGATGAATAATAAGCTTCCAGGACGAAGCACCTACAATATGATCTCTAAAGAATTTGGATTCTTATTAAATAACATCCTTTTAGTTATTTTGGCAATATCAATAATGTTTGGAACTCTGTTTCCTCTAATTTATGAAGCCATCTATGATGGAGAGCAGATTTCAGTTGGAGCCCCATACTATGAGGTTCTCATTCTTCCTTTCGCTATTGCTTTAAGCTTTCTGCAAGGAGTAGGTCTTTATCTTAGTTGGAGCTCAACCCGAGAGTTTAATTTTTTAAACAGAATCTTGATAGAGAGTTTCTCGCTATTCATTGTTATAAGTTTATTAGTTTTTTTAATTTTCGGAACTTTAAACTGGGGAACATTTCTTGCTATAGCTATGTTTAGTTGGATCTTTTCCGGAAATTTTATAGACATGGTTTACCAATCTTCTCAAGTCAAAGAGTTAAAGTTAGTTCTTCTGAGAAGGCTTGGAATGATAAGCGCTCATTTAGGAACTGCTTTTTTAATTTTAGGAGTAGGAATAGTGACAACCTTCTCTTTAGAAAGAGAAGTGGTCTTGCAAAAAGGAGAAAGTTATCAACTGGGCAGTACAAATTTTGTTTTTAAAGAGATACGAGAGTCTAAAGGACTCAATTACTCTGTTCAATCTGCTGGCGTAGAAATTAGAAAAGGAGGATTGGTGGACGAAATAAGTGCAGAGAAAAGAAACTATCTATCTTCAAATCAAATCATGACTGAGGCTGCTATAAAACCCACTCTTCTCCAGGATTATTATGTAACTCTTGGAGATCAAGTTGGAGATGGAAAGTGGTCCTTTAAGCTTCAAATAAAGCCCTTTATTAGATGGATATGGTTTGGAGCGATCCTAATTGCACTAGGCACTTTTGTTTCAAGTTTTAGACAAACAAAAAGGCTATGAATAAAGTAACTCATTATCTCCCTTTAGTTTTCTTCATCTTCTTGATAATAGGTTTATTCACTTTTCTTGATAATGAAGAAACTGATCTTCGCTCAGTTTTGCTAGATAAAAACTTCCCTGACTTCTCCCTGTCTAAACTAGAAAATCAAGAAATCGTTACAAAAAATGATTTAGTGGAGCTACCTTCACTGTTAAATGTTTGGGCTACTTGGTGTATTGCCTGCAGAGTAGAACACCCCTTCCTGATGAGATTAAGGAATGAATCCACCATAAATATTTACGGTTTAAATTATAAAGATGATAGGAGTAAGGCAATAAATCTATTGGATCAGATAGGCGACCCCTATGAGTTTAGTATTTTTGATCATGAGGGAATACTTGCTATTGACCTTGGTGTTTATGGAGCTCCAGAAACTTTTTTAATAGATAAGAGTGGGATTATACGAGTTAGGCATGTAGGAGTCTTAACTCCTGAAGTGTGGGAAGAAAAATTTAATGGTGTTCTTAATAATTTAAAAAAAGATGAAAAATAGAACACTTGTTTGCATCTTATGCCTGTTGTCTTTTACTGCAGAATCTGAATCTTCAAAGGAAGTATATTCATTTGTTAATGATGAGAATCAAGAAAGATTTTATACCCTTATAGATACATACAGATGTCCAAAATGCCAAAGCTCAAATTTATCTGGCTCCAATGCCCCTATTGCTAAGGACTTAAAAAGAGAAATCCATAGATTAATTGAAGAGGGTAAAACAGACGAACAAATAGAAGCATTTCTCAGATCAAGATACGGAGATTTTATCCTTTATAAACCTGCTTTAAGGAAAAATACTTTAATCCTTTGGTTAGGTCCTTTCGTCTTACTTTCTCTGATTGTTTTTTTAGTAGTTAGCTGGAACATGTCTTCAAAACGGAAATCTAAGGATTTAGAAGCTGAGCAAATTGTAAAGGTTATAGAGAGGACTAGGCTTAAGAAGTTATTTGAAGAAGATTAAATGTTTTATTTATTAGGCATAACAATACTTATGAGTTTGGCAATATATGTTGGAACTGCCTTTTATATATCGAATAGGGCCGGTTATGACAGGAGACAGGAAAATGTAGAACTGTTTAAGAAAGAGAAAGAAAATCTAAAATTAAATAAAAGTTTACCTCAAGAATCTTTAAGTTTGCTGGTTAATGAGCGAGAGCAAATTCTTCTACAGGATGTTCCTAAGGAAAAGGAGTTAGTAGTTCTTACGAAAAAAGATTCTTTATTTAAACCACTATTTTTTTCCGTTTTTAGTTTTATAGCTATTTGTGGTATTTATTTTCAACCTCTCTCAATGGGGTCTTTAAAAGACCTTCAGACTTACCAATCTATAAATGGTTTTATTGAAGCCGACTTTGAATCAAGGAAAGAAACAAGAGGAGCTGTTATTCAGGAATTGAAGGGTTTTATGAATCAAACTGAAACAAGGGCTTCTGAAATTTATTTATTAGCAAATAGATTCAAAGACATTAACGAATTTCTCATTACTAGCTTACTTTTGAAAAGTTTAATTGATAAGTATTCAGATGAGATTCCTCTTGGCATCTACGCGGAATATGCACAAATTCTTTTCTTTAGGGACAACAAAGTATTTTCAAAAGATGTGGAAATTGCTCTCAAACTAGCCCTTAAGAAATCTCCTGTTGATCCAGTCGCTTTAACTCTAGAAGGGGTAAAGAATTTTCAAGCAGGAGAAATAGATTTAGCTATGATTTCCTGGGAAAAAGCCAAAGAAAATACTAACGATGGAAACGAGAAACTAACCATTCAGGAGGCAATAAATGCTATTAAATCAATGAAAAATCAGTAGTTTCATTGACTTAAATAGACTAGACTTACGCCGCAAATGGAAAGATATTCTTGTCTTTCGTCGTCGTCTAACCTAAGGGCGAAGGGTTTCTTCCCCCCAAAACCAAGCAAAAAATGAGACTAAAATCAGTAAAACTTTCTGGATTTAAGTCATTTGTTGATCCAACTTCAATATCTTTTCCTCATGACCTTACTGCTATTGTTGGACCTAATGGGTGTGGTAAATCTAATGTTATTGATGCAGTCAGATGGGTATTGGGTGAAAGTTCAGCAAAGAATTTAAGAAGCCAATCCATGTCTGAAGTTGTGTTTAATGGCTCTGCTTCTAGAAAGCCGGTCTCAAGAGCTTCAGTGGAACTTTTTTTTGATAACCACGATGGAAGGATAGGTGGAGAGTTTGCTGACTACAGTGAAATTTCAGTCAGAAGAACATTAGACATTGATAGCCAATCAAATTATTACCTTAATGGTACTAGCTGTAGAAAGAGAGACATAACAGACCTTATTTTAGGGACAGGTTTGGGTCCAAGAAGTTATGCAATAATTGAGCAGGATATGATTTCCACACTGGTAAGCTCAAAACCAGAAGAAATGAGATCATATATTGAAGAAGTTGCAGGCATTTCTAGGTATCTTGAAAGACGAAAAGAAACAGAATCAAGAATTAAAAGAACAAAAGAAAATCTAAGCAGATTAGAAGATTTAAGAGAAGAAATAGGAAGGCTCTTGTTCAAATTAAAACAGCAAGCTAGAGCTGCTGAGAGGTACGCAGATTTAAGAAAGGAAGAGAATCACACAAAAGGACTTGTATGGTCTAACCAATGGCAAGATAAAGCAAATGAGGTGTTAATAAAAGAAAAAAAGGTAAGGCTACAGAAGATTGACCTCGAAGAGATAAATTCATTAAAAACTACTTCAGATTCTGAGATTAACGAGTTCAGAGCAAAACAAATGGAATTACAAACAGAGATGGATAAAGTCCAACAGGAGTTTTATAGCTTAGGTGCAGACATTTCTAGGCAGGAACAAGAAATAAAGCAAAATAAAAATAAGACATTAGAGGTAGCTTCTAAACTAGGGGAGAGTAAAGACACTTTGTCTTCTAAGAAAAATGAAGTAGCTAAGTCCTCAGAGCAGATAGAAGGGCTGGAAGAATCTATTTCTTTGATTACACCTGAATTAGAACAATTAAGAGAAAAGCAATTACAAGAAAACAGTCAAGATTCAGAAATTGAAGAAATTGAAATGGACTGGGATAATTTCTCAAACGATCTTATAAATCTTTTAGATAAGTTAAGAAAAGCGGAAGCAGAACTCTTATCTTTAATGGCCAGCGGTAAAGTTTCTCAAGAGAATGTACTTCATGATACTGGCCTGAAGGAAGTGGAGGGTTCGTTAGACTCTTTATCAAGCATACCTTTAATATTAGTTGATAAAACAAAAAGATTATTTAAGGGGTCAACCAAAGAAGAAAGATTAGAGCTTCTTGATAAAACTCAAGAGTACGCAGATTCGCAAGCTAAACTTGCTACAAACATTTCTCAGATTAATCATTTAAAGACAGAGATAAGTACTCTTGAATCAGAAATCATATCTTTAGAGGGTCAAGCTTTTTCAAATAAAGAACCACTTAAAGCTATGGAGGATTCTTTAAAAGGACTGCTTCAATCAAGACTAGCTGTAGAGGAGAGAATGGGTTCTATAAGAAAATCTATTGACGATGCTTCAGACAGCATTAGGAATACTGAGAAAGAAAAACTAGATAAGGAACAGAAGGCGATAAATTCAAGAGAAGTTCTAGAAACACTTCGTTTGGATCATCAGGCATCCAGGATGGAAGCAGAGAATATAGAGAAACAGATAAAAGAAAATAATTTAGATATTAAAAAACTTTTATCTGAACTAGATGAGGACAAAACTGTAAGTGATTACCAAATGGATTTGGAAAAGATAGAAAGGAAAATATCGAGACTGGGAGCAATAAACCTAGCTGCTATGGAAGAATATGCTCAAGAAGAAAAAAGGAAAACACATCTAGATAAACAGCATGAAGAGCTAATGAGGGCTTTAGAGACGCTTCAGAATGCTATTAATAAAATAGACAAAGAAACAAGAACAACATTCAAGGATACTTTTGACGATCTTAATAAAAGTTTAGCTAAGTCATTCCCTAAGCTCTTTGGCGGAGGTCATGCAGAATTAATCTTGTTAGATGATGATTTACTTACGGCTGGTGTAGGCATTGCTGCCAAACCACCGGGTAAGAAAAATACTAGCATTACTCAATTATCAGGAGGGGAGAAGGCCCTTACGGCTATAGCTTTAGTTTTTGCCTTCTTTGAACTAAATCCAGCACCATTTTGCATGTTAGATGAAGTAGATGCTCCTCTAGATGATCTTAACACCATGAGGTTCATAAGCCTGGTTGAAGAAATGTCGGACAAGGTTCAATTTGTTTATATTACTCACAATAAAATTTCTATGGAGAAGAGTAAACATCTTATGGGTGTAACAATGCAGGAACCGGGAGTGTCTAAGATGGTAGCCGTAGATGTGGAAGAGGCTATCAAACTGGCTGCTACTGCCTAGATCCGATGTTAAACCTGGCAGAAATTCTTACTGTAATAATTGGACTTCTATTGGCCTTAGTATTTGTGGATGGCATAAGAAGATCTATCAAAAATAGAAAAAATAAACTTAAAGTCGATCTCGTTCCATCTGAAAAATTAGAGAAAGAAGAATTCAATGAGTTAGAAGACATATCTGGACAACTAGTTGATGAAAATGAATTCTCAAGTGATGTAACTAAATCAATTGAAGATCTACCTATTCTTAAAGGTCACAATTTAATAATTTTTAATTTATGTTCTAAAGATGTAGAAACTTTTTCATGCACTTCCCTTTCCAAAAACCTTTCTTCTTATAGTTTTTTATTTGAAGATAAAGGCTTTTTTACTTTTAGAGACAACACAGAAAAAATATTATTTAGTCTTATAAACGCTAAAAAACCCGGTAATTTCCTAGAAGATATAACTTCATCTGATATAGCTTTGGTGTTGGACCCAGGAAAAACACCAAAAGTTGTAGAGTCTTTTGATTTGATGTTTTCTGTGGCCCAATCTCTTTCAGAAACTTTTTCTTGTAGCTTATTAGATGAGAATAGGAACCTTTTGACTAAGCAAATGCTAGAGCACATGAGAAATGAATCTCAAGAATTTCAGCGCCAAAGTCTTGCCAACGCTAGTTAAAATGAGAACTCATGAAGCCTAAAAAAGAGGACCACCTTAGAGTTAAAAAACTTTCCGCATTAATTAGAAATCATTCTTATAAGTATCATGTTCTAGACGAACCTGAAATTGAAGACTCTAAGTACGATCAGTTATTTCAAGAGCTATTGTCTCTTGAACAAAAGTTTCCAGAATTACTTTCAAAGACCTCTCCAACGCAAAGGATAGGATCAAAACCTTCAGCAGGATTTAAGAAAATAACACATGGCATGCCAATGTTGTCTTTGGATAATGCTTTCAGCATCAAAGATTTGAAAGATTTTGATAAGAGAGTAACGGAAAGACTAGTCTTAAAAGAAGACCTTGAATACTGTTGTGAACCTAAACTAGACGGAGTAGCAGTAAACTTATTTTATAAGAAAGGTGTGTTAGATAAAGCAGCTACGCGAGGTGATGGAACTATTGGGGAAGACATTACCCATAATATTAAAACATTACCTTCAGTTCCATTAGAGTTAATTAAGAATGAAGAAATAGCAAAGATTCCTAATTCTTTAGAAGTAAGAGGAGAGGTCTTTATAGAATCTTTTGAATTTAAGAAAATAAATGAGTATTCAAAAGAATCTGGAAAAAGAATCTTTGCAAACCCAAGAAACGCAGCTGCTGGAAGTTTAAGGCAATTGGATCCAGAGGTAACTGCTTCCAGACCATTAAAACTATTTATACATGGATATGGTACTTCTGATTCTTCCCCAGAAAATATGCCTAATAATCAATTTGACATGCTTCAGTTATTTAAGATGTGGGGATTCCCTACCAATCCGGAAGTAAAAGTTGCAATCGGAATAAACACCTGTATTGAATACTTCTCATATATAGAAGATAAAAGAAAAGAACTATCATATGAAATAGATGGTGTTGTCTATAAGGTCAATAAATTTAATTTTCAACAACGGCTAGGAAAAGTATCTAGAGCTCCTCGTTGGGCTATCGCAAGAAAATTTCCTGCAGAAACAGGAAAAACTAGAGTTAATTCAATTTCGTATCAAGTTGGCAGATTAGGAAGTGTCACCCCAGTAGCTGAACTAGAACCAATAAAGGTGGGGGGAGTAACTATTTCAAATGCAAGTTTACATAATTTTGATGAAGTAGATCGATTAGACATAAGAGAAGGTGATGTTGTAATAATCAAGCGTGCCGGTGATGTCATTCCTCAAGTTACAAAAGTGGACTTAAAAGATTCTGTAAAAAGAAAACCAAAAACAAAACTACCAAAAATTTGTCCTTCCTGTGGCAGTGAGCTTTTTAGAGAAGAAGGAGAAGCAGCATTAAGGTGTGTAAAAGCTCAGGAATGCCCAGCTCAATTAGTGGAAATAATTAAACACTTTGTTTCTAGAAACGCTATGAACATAGAAGGCCTAGGAGATAAGATTATTAGACTTTTAATAGATAATAAGATAATTAACAATGTTTCGGATCTTTATAAAATTAAAGAAGAAGATATTATTAAACTTGAAGGGTTTGCCTCCAAATCTTCTTCTAACCTTATTAACTCCATTGGATCAAGTAAAGAGACTAGCCTTCAAAGATTTGTTTATGCTTTAGGAATTAGAGAAGTGGGTGAAGCCACAGCACTAAACTTAGCTCTTAATTTCAACGATATAAAAGATTTAATAAAAGCTTCTAGGGAAGATTTACTTGAAATAAATGATATTGGGCCGGTGGCTGCTGACTTTATAAATGATTATTTTAAGAATACTGAAAATATAGAACTCGTGAATGAATTTATTTCGCTTGGCTTTCAACTTTCTCCCCCTAAAAAGGATGATAGTTCTAACTTCTCAGGAAAAACTATCGTCATAACAGGCTCTTTTACTACTTATTCTAGAAATGAATTAAAAGAACAATTAATTACAAGAGGAGCCAAAGTCACTTCAAGTGTATCCAATAAAACAGATTTTTTAATTTCAGGTGAAAAGCCAGGTTCAAAATTTTCTAAAGCACAAGAACTTCAGGTAAAAATTTTAGATGAGCAAGAAGCAATAGATTTATTAAGCTGATTGTGGAATGAAAACTAAAATCAGTTTCCTTTTATTTCTGTTTCTGATTACAGCATGTGCTACGTCTGGACCTCCTTCGAACACTGTTGATGTATGTAAGATTTTTAAAGAAAAAAGATCTTGGTATAAAGCTGCTAAAAAAACTGAAGATCGTTGGAATATCCCAGTTTCGGTAACCATGGCTATAATCAAGCAAGAGTCTAGTTTTATTTCTGCAGCAAAACCTCCAAGAACAAAGATTTTAGGTTTCATCCCATGGAAAAGACAAAGTTCTGCTAAGGGTTATGCCCAAGCAATAGATGGAACCTGGGAGATGTATTTAAAAGAAAGAGGAAGATGGTTTAAATCAAGAAGCGATTTTGATGATGCTGTGGATTTTATTGGGTGGTATAACGCCAAGAGCTTGAAACAACTCAATATAGAGAAAACCAATGCTAGGGCCCTATATCTTGCCTATCATGAAGGCAGAGCTGGTTATAAGAAAGGTAGTTATCGAAATAAACCTTGGCTACTAGGGGTAGCAGATAAAGTACAAAGGCAATCTGCCTTATACAACAGTCAGTATCAGAAATGTAAAAAGAAACTTGGTCGAAGATTCTTCATATTATTCTGAAATTATCTTTTTTTAGTTTTAAAATAAGGGAATGAGAAAGCCATTTATTCTTATTATTATCTTGTTATTTATTGGTGGCTGTGCAACTCAGTTAAAAATAGAATCTGATTCAGACAAAGTTTATGATCTTTCTTCTTACAGCACTTTTTCCATTGAAGCTTTTGATGTAATAAAAGAACCTTCTCAGATAAGTATTAATCCTATATTCCTTCAAAGAGTTTCAAGATCAATTGAGCAATCTCTAGTTAAAAGGGGCTTTAAGAAGTCTTCTGAACCTGACATGGTTGTTAGGTTTTTTATAGCTACAGAGAGAGAAGTGGAAAGAAGCCAGAGCTATAGCTCTTGGTACAGAAGGGGATATTTAGATGATCGTAATCAAAGGTATTATCGAGTGGATAAAGATGCCCTTACCATAAGATTTCATGACGCTGAGACAGATGAAGTAGTTTGGTATGCCTTTTCTAGATTTAATAGGAATAAAGCCCCCAAGGAACAAGAAGAAGTAAATATTCTTATTGAGCAAGCTATTTCTAGCTTTAAGACTTCTTTATAAATCTTTCTGGGTCCAAAGATCTAATCAATCTTTTTCCAAAAATTGGGGGAGAGCCATCAATAAGATCGCAGATGAATTGTGCGCTTATAGGCGCACTGGTGGTTCCTCTAGAACCATGAGAAATATTTATAAAGATATCTTCTGATTTACCCAAAAGAGGCAAGCGATCTTGTGTAATAGACCTGTAACCAAAATTAGAATCTACCACTTTAACTTTTTGATCAGTTATAAGTTTTAACCTCTCAATATTTTCTAGGTTTTCTTCCAAAGTAACTTCTTCGTTGTCACTATCAGAATAGGTGGAGCCGGTAATTAATACATCTTCTGAAGTGGGCGAAATATAGCCTTGTGCACATATGGGAATCTTCAGATTAGCAATGTCCAGCTCTTTCTTTAGGTAAGTTATTTGCCCTCTTTTTTTTGTGATGCCTTTCAAGTTGATTAGCTTATTACTCTCGAAGGAAGAGCATAAACAAATATGATCAAAAGAATAATCTTTATGGTCAAGAAATACCTTTGTTTTAGAAATTTTTGTTACTTCTCCAGTTATTAATTTAATTCTAGGGCTGTTAAGCATATGTTTAAGTATGCCATTAGGGTTTAACCAACCAGCATCTTTGAAGAATAAACCACCGTAAGGTACAGGAATTCCTGAAATCTCAGTAGCTTCTTCCTTGGTAACTTTCTGGAATAATTTTAAGTCTTGTCTTGAATTAAGAATTTGTAAAAACCTCTTGTGAGTAGTTTCATTAAAATTTAGAAGAAGAACCCCGGTTTTATTCCAATAGGAAGTATTTAAAGCATCATAAAATTTAGTTGAATATAAATAGGAATGTAAACAAAAAAGAGAATAGGGAGTGTCAAAGGCAGACAGTCTAGGGTACATAACTAATGCTTTATAGGCTGATGGACCTGTGTCTAAGCTCTTATTTTTTTCAAAAATAGTAACCTGGTACCCTTTATCATTCAATTTCTTTGCTAAAGAGCATCCTGCTATTCCGGCACCTATAATCGCAATGTTTCTCTTAAGAAATTTTGTTTTTGGATTTTGTTTTAGATTAAAAGTTGCCTTAGTCATGTGACGTTTATCTCCAAAGCCTTGGATTTTTTTTGCTTTGAAACCATTTACTTTCAGCCCTTCGGTTACAATTTTTGAAGATGAAAAAGTTGAGTAGGTTGTTTTGTAACTACTTAATTTTGCGATTGAATTAAATACTTCAGAACTCCACATGTCCTGGTTCTTATCTGGACTAAACCCATCATGAAAGCAAGCATCAAATGTTACTTGCTCAGGGTCTAAGTCGTTTAGGCATGAACTGACTTCTCCAAAATAGACTGTAAGAGAAACTTTTTCTTTTGAGAATTCTATTCTTTGAAGTCCTTTGCAATTAATTGGGTAATTGTTTAACAATTTTGCTGAAAAAGGGTCCAACTCATCATATTTTTTTAAGGTTTTCTCAATATCATTTAGTGTTAAAGGTTGGTTTTCTATAGAAAGATAATTTAACCAATTATCAGTTTGCCTTTGTTCTGTCCAAGTTTTTAAAGTAGTTAGAAAATTGATGCCAGCTCCAAATCCAAGCTCAACTATATTAAATACTTCGTTTTTTTTAAGATTGGACCATCTTTGTTGCAAATCATTACCTTGTATAAAGACAAAGTTAGCTTCTTGAGTTGCTTTTTTTTTGGAGAAATAAAGGTCTTTATAAGTCCTTGAGAAGGGTTCTTCAGATATCCAATCCACCTCAGCCTCCTTCAAGAATAAAGGAGAATCATGAGGCTTATTTACTGAACTACTTTTTATTGCTTGAAGGTATTTCGTTAAAAGGTATACCTTTATCAGCTCTCATGTCTTGAGGAAGACCTAATACTTGCTCTGAAATTATATTTCTGAGAATTTCATCAGTACCTCCCGCTATTCTAATTCCAGCGGCCCCAAAAAATCCCATTTGATACATAGTCTGTTCTGCATCAGCAGACTCTGGTCTAACTATGCCAGCAGCATCCATTATATCCATTCCAAAATTTGCAATTTCCTGCAATTTATTACCGCTAACAATTTTTGTGATTGAAGCCTGTGGTCCAGGAGTTTCCCCTCTAGAAAGCGCAGAAATATTTCTGTACTTGGTGTATTTCAATCCGCTTGATTGACAATACCAGTCAGCAAGCTTGTCCCTAACTGATCCATCCTTGATAGCTAAATCTCCATTCAAGTCATGACCACAAGCAAGGTTAAAAGCTTCTTGGAAATCTGGACCCGAGGCATCGCCTACCGCCAATCTTTCATTCATCAGAGTTGTTAATGCTACTTTCCAACCATCGCCTACAGAACCTAATCTCTGTTCGTCAGGTATCTTTACATCAGTAAAATAAACTTCATTGAAGTTTGCACCACCTGAAATCTGCTTAATGGGTCTCACTTCAACGCCTGGACTTTTCATATCCAAGAAAAAATAAGTTAGACCTTTATGTTTTTGAGCAGAAGGGTCACTTCTGGTGACAAGTATTCCATAGTCACAATAGTGAGCTCCCGAAGTCCATATTTTTTGACCATTAATAGTCCAAGTATCTCCTTCTAGAACTGATTTTGTTTTTAATCCAGCTAGATCAGAACCTGCACCCGGTTCACTAAACAATTGGCACCAAACTTCTTCTCCTTTAGCCATTGGAGGTAGATATCTCTTTTTTTGTTCTTCGTTTGCGTACATCATTAACACAGGCCCAGCCATCCCTTGACCAATCTCAAAGAAACCGCCTGGAATTCTGTATTTTGAAGCTTCCTGACCCCAAATCACCCTTTCAATAGGAGTTGAACCTCTTCCTCCATATTCTTTGGGCCAATGTAAGCAAGCCCAGCCACTGTCATATAACTTAGCAGCCCATTTTTTTGCCAAAGTTAAGGCATCGTCTTCTCCCATACCTGGGTAATTACCAGCTTCTTCATCATCTTTAAGTGTCGCGTTGGCGCTAAGCCAATCACTAGCTTCCTTTCTAAATTTAGTTTCTTCAGGTGTGTCGTTAAAATCCATAACTTTCTCCTATATTTGATTAGCTCTTTCTAGCGAGCTGATTAGTTTGTTTTTCCACACAGCTTGACTTCCTATGTTCGCTGCTAATTGTCTACATCTTCTATAGTAGAGATGGCAGTCAAATTCCCAAGTAAATCCCATTCCTCCGTGGGTTTGTATATTTTCTTTAGAACATTCATGAAAGGCTTTGCTTGCACTAACCCTAGCTGTAGCTGCAGCTGTTGCAAGTTCTGGAGCATCAGTGCTCAAGGCCCAAGCACCAAAGTAACAATTTGATCTTGCTAGCTCTACCGCAATATACATATCAGCTATTTTATGCTTTATAGCTTGGAAAGAAGCTATTGGTCTGCCAAATGCAAATCTTCCCATAGCGTATTCTTTTGCCATATTCATACAGGCCTCCGCTCCTCCCAACTGTTCAAATGCAAATAGTACCGCGGCGCGATCTAGTATTTCTTGCAAAGCTGTCCATCCGTCTTGGCTAGAACCTAAAATTTCTGCATCCGCATCATTAAACTTAATACAAGCATGAGATCTAGAGGGATCTAGAGTATTCTGGCTTGTTATCTCAACTCCTTTAGCAGAAAGATCTACTAGGACAAGTACAACCTTATCTCCTTCCTTAGCTGATACAACTGCAAAATTTGCTACGTCACCATCAGTGACAGCTATTTTCGTACCATTTAGTTTATTGTTCTTTAATTCACAGTTTAGGTTTTCAGGTGTAGGGGAGCTGGTGGTTTCTGTGTGAGCTAAAGTACCAACTATTTCGCCTGCGGCTAATTTAGACAAATATTTCTGGTGTTGTTCTTTCGAACCCTGATTTATCAAGGCCTCAGTTGCCAGATAAACACTTGAGGAAAAGGGTGTTGGGGCTAAACTCCTTCCAAGTTCTTCAGCAATTACGCATAACTCTAGGTAACCCAAACCAAGGCCATCAAATTCTTCAGGAATAGTTGTAGCTGTCCAACCCATTTCTACTACTGACCTCCAAAGAGATTCATCATGTGTCTGATCACCTTCTAAAACCTCTCTTGCCTTTTTTACAGATTCTTCATTTTCTAAGAATTTGCGGGCCTGATCTTTTAATAACATTTGATCAGATGAAAATTCAAAATTCATTAGCTCTCCTTTTCTTTGAAACTTTTTAAATTTAAGTTTTTAAATCTTGTTAGCATATTGTAGCTACGAAGAAATATAATGAAAGACTAAAATAACTTTAGAAATCTATTAATATCTAATCTTGAATTCATCGGACATAAAACCTGTAAGATCTGAAGCCTTAGACAATAGAAAGAAGAGAAATATTGGCGGTAGCAGCCTTCTTTTTATTTCATTGTTGGGATTAATTAATTTAGGCGGCTTGGTGATATTAGGTCTATGGTTTTTTAATGCTTCAGGTTATCAACAGGAAACAGGTCAAAGTTTTGTGCAGAGAATTAGTTTTTTAGAAGAAGAAATAAGTTCGATCAAAGCAGTAAACAAAGAGTCTATTGACTCACTAGAAGAACAAACGAAGTTTATTGATAAAGAAATAAGGAAGCTTTGGGATTTAAGTAACAAGAGAAATAGAAAGAACATTGATTCTCTAACTATTCAATTGACTGAAGCAAAAACATCCTTTGAAAAACTTTTTAAGAGTAATAATTCTATATTAGCTAAACAAAGAGCAAGAGCCCTTGAGATTGCCAAATTAGAAAAAGTTCAAGCTGATCTTAAGATAAAACTCACAAACCTAAATGCCTTGAGTGAAAGTTCAGATATTAGTGAAAAGCTCAAATCTCAAGAAGAAGCTATAGCTGCATTTGATGCTTATAGAAAGCAGGTGAATAGAGCTTTATTGGAGCTTGAAGAGAAGCTCGATAAACTTCAACTTAAAATTGAGGATTCTCAGTAAACATATAAGATTTTATTTTTTTAGGCTTATAATGCTGGTCACTTTGCGGATGTGGTGGAATTGGTAGACACGCTAGATTTAGGTTCTAGTGCCGAAAGGCGTGGGGGTTCAAGTCCCTCCATCCGTACCAGACTATCTTTTTCCTTGAATTTTTCCGTAAGTATTTAAGATAAGTTC
>CAXFFS010000016.1:0-22183 GCA_964002385.1 uncultured Gammaproteobacteria bacterium
TTTGTTCATACGTTGGGAGATGCACACCTTTATTTAAATCACCTTAATCAAGTAGATGAACAATTGAAAAGAAAGTCCTTCCCTATTCCTAAAATGCAAATAACTAAAGACGTAACAAATATTCTTGACCTTGAGTATGAAGACTTTTCCTTGAAAGACTATAAATCGCATCCTCACATTTCTGCTCCAATAGCTGTTTAAGTTGAAAATATCATTAATAGCTGCTTTCGCTAAAGAAAGGGTCATAGGGAAAGATGGAAAAATTCCTTGGTCCCTCAAGGAAGACTTAAAGCATTTTAGAAATAAAACTGAAGGTTGTTCTGTTGTAATGGGTAGAAAAACCTATGAGTCTATAGGCAGGCCACTATCCAATAGACTGAATATAGTGATGACTAGGACACCCAAGAAGATTAAGGGCGTTACAGAAGTCATTAATAAAGAACGAGCTATAGAAATGGCTTCCACCTTTTCAGAAGAAATATTTATCATTGGTGGAGAAAGAATCTACGAAGAATTTCTTCCTTTAGCCTCAAAAATGTATCTCACCGAGATTAATATTGAAGTCGAAGGCGACACTTTCTTTCCTAATTGGAACTTAAATGATTGGAAGGAACTGTCCAGAAAAGACTGCAAAGACCTTAATCAGAATATCGAATATAGTTTTCTAGAGTACGTAAGAAAATAGCCTAAGAGGAAGAGCCAAGGCCCAAGGCTTTTCTTTTAAGCTGCAAAGCTATAACCCTTTCTTCTTCACCTTCTGTATAAGTAATCCACTTTCTGGCTTGATCTTGTATTTTCTTCTTCTTCTTTTTCTGAACTTCTTTCTTATCGTCTAATTGCTTCTCAGCTACATCTATACACTTTCTAAAAGATTTGATGGCATCATCCCATTTCTGATACTCAAAAAGAACTTGGCCCAGAAGCATATGGGCATTGGCTTCATCTTTTAGCTTCCCTTTCTTAATTCCAGCTCTAATTGCTTTTTCAGCTGATCCAAAATCATCTAAACCAAAATGAACCTGCCCTAAAAATATATAAAGCTCACCCTTTTTAGATAAGCTAGCCGCTTTAGCGTATGCAGGTTTAGCTTTTTCCAATTCTTTAGCAGCATGCCAGTATTGCGCCATGGCTTTTAGTGTTTTTTCTTCTTCTTTTATGAACCCATTTTTAAAACCATAACTCATAACATGGGCTGCTTTATGTGGATTTTGATGCATAAACAGCAATTGACCTAAGGCAACATATTCTCTTTGTTTATCAAGCAACCTATCTTCATGAGCTGCTTCAAGGGCCCCTAGTTGATCCAAAAATTGATCCCTTTGGCCATACAGACTAGATAAACCTACCCAATATCTTTTTTTGGGATAATTTACAGCCAAGATCTTGTAAATTGGCATAACATCAAGATTTTCTTTCAGCTCGGTGTACACAGCCATCTTTAATAAATAGTCATTTTCCCTCGCTACCGCCTTTTTTGTCTCTCCAGTTTCTACCTCTACGCCCTCTTCATCTATAAAGGTTATGGGTATGTCTCTACTCTCTGCAAGTTCTATAGCTGTTTCAATGAAGGTTTTTGATTTTTTGAAGTTTTCAAGTTGAAAATAGGCAGTAGCAATAAGAGAGTAACCCTGTGAGCTCGGCTCATCTTCATTATCTATCCATTGCAGTAAATATTTAACAGATTTTCCATAATCTTCTTGAATAAAAGCTAGTTGCGCTAAAGAAAATCTAGCTTGATTCTGCATCTTATCATCGGCTCCACCAGAGTTAAGTAGCTTCTCGTATTCAACAATAGCCAATTTATATTTCTCTTGAGCAAAATAAATGTAGCCCATATACCAGTTCAATCGAGCTCTATCGGTGTCGGTAAACTTAGGATCAGTTCCAATGACAGCGAGGACTTCCACTGCTTCAGTCCATAGCTCCTCCTCTAGAAAAGGCTGGACGGTTTGCAAGATCTTTTGTGCTTTTTTACTTGGTAGCTTTACTCTTGTTCTTTTTTTCTTTTTTTTGTCTTCTGCTGCCTCTATATTAAAACCAGCATATTCAGGAACCACTACACTCGTAACAAATGGCATAAGACTTATCACAGTCGCCATAACAATAGTTTTAATTAAGAAATTCATAACTTATTTATACACAAATATCTTTTTAAGCACAACCTTCTGGAGTGTAGTCGGGTGACTTATCTTTGTCTTCAATGATGAATGTAATCTGGTTTAACACTCCCGATACTTCAATGGCCTCTCCATCCCTTATTTGAGGTTTATATTTAAACTTCAAAGCAGATCGCATTGCTGCTCTGTCAAAAATTCCGCTGGGTACAGACCACAGAACTACAGGGTCTCTAACAGCTCCTACTTTAGTAACTACGAATTCCAGCATCACACAGCCTTCAATGCCTCTTTCTTGTGCCCTTCTAGGGTAAATAGGAGGAACTTTAAAAATTGGAACATAAGATCCGTCAGCAAATACTCCTGATTTTCTTCCTTTGAAATCAAATTTTGGTCTTGGAGTTGCATTATCTAAATCAGCTGGAGGGGTCATATCAAATTCTGGTGGCATAGTTTCAGGAGGCGGCTCTTCTTCTTCGGGCCTTTCTATATCCATCAATAATTCAAGGTCCCTTTCTGGCATAGTTACATCTGCAATTCTGATGCCCTTTTCAGATAATTCAACATCGTCCACTGCTATCAGCCACTGCATTACATAAAAAATAATGAGTGTTAATAATGCCGACCCAAAAAATAGAGTCGATACCTTTTTAAAATTCTGCGGAGCAAAGAAATCCATAAGAAACTAAAACTTTGGTTCAGAAGCTAAAGATATAGCATAGACTCCGGCGTCCCTCGATTGGTCCATTACTTTAATAATCGCATCGGCAGTTGCTCTTTCGTCTGCCTGGATAACCACAGAGCCCTGAGGATTATCAGCTAATAATTTAGTTACATTAGCTTTTACTTGTCTCACATCAACCCTACGACCATCAATCCACACATCATCATTTGCACCAATTGCTATAAGGATAGCGGCGTTATCTTGAATAGTTGCAGTCTCCGCGTCTGGACGATTAACTTCCAATCCCGGCTCTTTAATAAAATTAGCGGTAACAATAAAAAAGATTAAAAGAATAAAAACTACATCTAACATAGGGGTTAAGCTTATTTCTTCTTCTGCTTCAGTGGCTTGGCTTATGGGTGATCTTCTCATAATTATTACCTTTATTATTCAGAAACTAAGTGTTCTGACAAGAGCCCTTCTTCTCTCTTAGATTTATTTTTTAAAAAAGTGCTGGCAAAAGTTCCAGTTATGGCTACGGAAAGTCCGGCCATAGCGGGGATTGTTGATCTCGAAACACCTCCAGCCATAGCCTTAGCGTCTCCACCTCCAGTTACAGCCAAAAGGTGAAAAACTTCGATCATACCTGTTATGGTGCCGAATAAGCCTAAAAGTGGAGCCACTCCAACACATAATTTTATTAAAGTTAAGTTCTGATTAATCTTGGTGGAGGTTTGAGAAATCAACTTTTCTCTTATTGCCTTGGAATTCCATGTTTTTTTATCAGCTCTTTTAGACCAATCTTTAACCGCCCCATCTACGTTTGTTTGATGACTAAACTTGAAATACCAAAGTCTCTCAAAGATGAGAAACCACATTAAGAAAGCCAGTAACCCAATTAAGTAGAGAACATCGCCTCCTTTTTGCATAAACTCAAAGAGGGCATCTGCAGCATCGTAAAAGAAGAACATGGTTCCGTTGTCTCCTCAGTTAAAATTACTTTTCGGACCTTTCCGCTGCCATTCCTATGGCCTGCTCTTCAATTGTTTCTAGAATGCCTTTCGAGAAATTAGAAACAATAGCGGACATAAACGTCATTGGAATTGCAACCATAAGACCTAACCAAGTTGTTACTAAAGCAATAGAAATACCACTGGCCATAGTTTTAGGGTCTCCTGTTCCAAATAATGTAATCATTTGGAAAGTCTCAATCATTCCTACTATCGTTCCAAAAAGACCCATCAAAGGAGCTACTATAGAGATTAGCTTTATAAGCCAGTTGAGTTTCTCAATTGGAGGCCTCTCATTAAGTATTTGCTCAGCCATTTTAAGTTCTAAAGTTTCTGTATCGGCTTTTGGATTATCTTCCGCTATTTTAAGCACCCGACCTAGCGGATTATCATTACTGATAGCAGAAGCAGATAGTTGTGAATCAACAGCAGCCCTAATACCCCTTAGGGTAATCAGTCTCCATACAAACAGTCCCACTCCTCCCAAACCAAGTACATAGAAAATAACTATTCCAATAGGCCCACCTTCACTGTTTATCCTTTCCCAAGCTCCAGACATTGATATTAAGCTGGCAAGATATGACCCTCCTTGGGGTCCTGTTGGGTCCACGGCAAATTGTACAGGGAAAGAATCTGCACTAAAGACATCAGAGGTTGTAGATGTATAGCGCCCTGCTGGTTGTGAAGGCAATTCCTCATACATGCCTCTAGTAGAAGCATAAGTTAGATAATTCCCTTCAGAAACTGCATTAAACACCCCTACTCTAACAACTTCTCTAGCTTCAACTGTACCGTCAATAGCAATTACGTCAGCAGTGAACTTAACCACTTCACCCGTGGCATTAATTTCTCTTTGAAGTTCATACCAGAGTCTTTCCAATTCTGGAATAGTAGCTAAAGTTACCCCTTCACCCATTTTAACTGCCAATTTAGTTAGAAATTCTTCTCGGTCCTTACCAAATTGCGCAGAAGTTAGAGATAGTTCAAAAATATTCCTTGCTTCAGTAGCAAGTCCTGCTAGATGACCGAATATCTCATTTAATGAACCAAGCCTTTCTTTTAATTGAGCTTCAGCTACAACCAATAAAGCTTCGTTAGATTCAAATTTTTGTTCTAATCTAGCTGCCTCTCTTTCAAGTCTAGCTCTTTCTGCTTTAGCATCAGCTAATAACTTAGCTTGTTTATTTTTTTCATTTCTAAATACCCTTTCTCTTTCTCTCTGCTCTTGGCTGTCAGCAAATTGGCCTTTCTGGACAAGTTCTAGTAGCTCTTGAGGAGATGAAGGATCCTTAACTTCCTCTTCTGCTGCTTCTTCTGTATAAACAGGAAAAGCCAGTAAAGAAACAACAAATAAGGGTAGTAATTTATACGTTAATTTATTCATTTGACTGCCTCCGGATTTTGTATCGGCAGTTCGAGCATATCAACCGTAGCCAGTCTGTTTGCTATCTTTAGGCCCTTTCTTGTGGGGTTCCTATAACTGTTATCTAAAGGTACCCATTGATCTGTATTGTTGTCCCAAGCCCCGGTAAGACTTTCGTCTGAAGATTGATAAACCAGAGCAAGTCTTCCCACTCTAAGCACATTGACTTCTCTCTGTTGACCTTCAATTTCAATAGTATCCTTATAGTTATCCAACTTCCTACCGTATTCCATTTCAACATTGAAAGTTTCTAAGACCTGTCTTAGCCCTTCAGCCGGAGAAACAGTTGGGTTGTCTATTGCTGCATTGGCGAAAGCAATTCTTTCTTTCCTTTCAGCCAAGTGAAAAGGCATATCCAATTCAATGGACTTTTCAATTCCAGCTAGCATTCGTCTTGTAAAAGGAGGTATCTGCCTTTGCATAACCTGAGCCTCTTTCATGGTTTTATCAATTTCTTTTAACCGCTCTTCTTGACGCTCAATTTGTTTTCTCATTTGAGCGTTATAGACCCTTAGGCCCTCTATCTGCTTGCTTACTGTTTTATATTCATTGACTATCAAGGACGTGTCATCGTCCATTAGGTCTATCTTTGTTTGAGAAACTTGCTCTGAATTCTGCCGCTGTTCGCCTATATCCAGCAGAGGTTGTATTTGATCAGCGAAAGCAAGTGATGATCCTAGTAAGGTTGCCACTACTATGAGTGGAAAAGTGCTAAGACGCTTCATTAGACTATCTCCTTAATTCTATATTTAGTAACTTGTAATTCTATGTTTAGTAATTTGTTCCAGTGTTCATACCTAAAATGATATGATCCTATCACCGAAAATACCTACCTCCCCATCCGAGGAAAGTAGACTATAAAGGTTATTATTTAACCACGCAACATTGAATGTCAGTTCTAGAATTTTTTCTTTATATTACTTTGGTCAATTGGTCAATAGTCACCCTTCTTTGGATTTTTATAAAAAAAAATAACCAAATTTATTTAATAAATGTTTATTGGGGAGCTGGTTTTATTCTGCTTGCAGTTGCAGCTATGGTCATGGAGGGCATATTCGAAGATTCTAGCTTCCATATTAGGCAATACTTAGTTAATTTTTTAGTAATCCTATGGGGAATTAAGCTTTCCTTCTTCCTTTACAGGAAAGAAAAAATAAGATCCAAAGGCCCTGCTGATCTGGTTACTGAAAAATATAAAAGGGATCTCAATTCCTATAGAAAGGGGTTTCTTAAAATAGGACTTTTACAAGTTCTTGCCATTTCTCCAATCATATCCATTAACTATCTTCCTGGTACAAACAGTCTTAACTTTCTTGATTTCTTAGGTTTTATGCTTTTTTCTTTGGGCTTTTATATAGAAACAAAATCCAATAGTGACTTGTTGGCCTTTAAAGTTAATAACTTAGAGAAAAAAAGAATTTTAAGTGCTGGTTTGTGGGAACATTCACGCCATCCCAATTATTTTGGTCATTTGTTACAGTGGTGGGCCTTCTACATAGTAGCCTGTAATGCTATTGGAGGGGCTTGGAGTTTCTTTGGACCTTTAATTATGTCCCTTTACACTTTAAAAGTAGTTATTAAAGGTACAGAAAAACGAATGCTAGCTAATGTTCCTGAATATAGTGGTTATATAAATAGTACAAATAAATTGATACCTGAAGTTTTCCAAGGAGGAAATCAAGCTTTAGATGCAATACGTTCCTTGGTACCTTTTAGGCAGTTAACTGCCTTTGCTGGATTAATTTCTCGGTCAGAGAATCAGCTGATCAAAAAAATTCTTATAAGCTGGTTTTGTTACTTTTATAAACCAAATCTTGATGAATCTGTTAATAAAAAGCCTCAAGATTTTAGGAGTTTCAATGATTTCTTTACACGAAAACTTGAATCCAAATCTAGACCTATTAATCAAGATACCGACATAATTATTTCTCCAGTTGATGGGATGGTTGTCAGCCTAGGAAATTTAAAAAAAGGAGCTCTTATTCAAGCCAAGGGCATTAGCTATGATGTTAGTGAACTTATACAAGACCAGGCGCTCGAGAATAGTTTCAAAAATGGCTGTTATGTAACTATTTATTTAGCCCCTATAAATTATCACAGAATACATTTCCCCTTTGGTGGAACTATTGAAAAAACTAAATACCTTGAAGGTAATTTGTATAGTGTTAATGCTAGTTCAGCAAGGAGAATAAAGTCTCTGTACAGCAAAAATGAAAGAACGTTTACTTTTGTAAAGTCTGAGTCTTTAAGTTATGGATTAGTCAGTGTCGGGGCAGCTATGGTGGGCAGTATTGTGCCCTTTTGGAACGAAGAAATTAACTCTAAAAAAGAACATTTAGTTGATTTGTGGAACCAAGGACCGGAGGAAGATTTGTTGAGAGTAAGCAAAGGCGAAGAACTAGGCTATTTTCAAATGGGCTCTACAGTTATTTTGTTGTTTCCTTCTGATATACAAATAGATAAAAATTTCTTGTATGAGGCTAAACCTGTAAAATTTGGGGAAGAGTTAATAAATCTTTCAAAAAGAAAATAATTACAAGGTAAATTTTGGTTTCTTATTCAACTAGTGATTTTAAGCCAGGATTAAAAATTTTAATCGACGGTGAGCCCTGTGAAATTATTGAAGATGAATTTGTTAAGCCTGGTAAGGGACAGGCCTTTAGTAAAGTTAAATTTAGAAACCTTGTAACTGGTAGATCGGGAGAAAAAACCTGTAAAGTTGGAGAATCGATAGAATCAGCAGATATAAATGAGCGTGAAATGCAATACTTGTACTCAGAGGGTTCTAACTGGTGTTTTATGGACCAAGAAACGTATGATCAGGTTCTAATTCCTGAGGATTTAATAGGTGATAAGAAGGGTTGGTTGACCGAGGAAGATGTCTGTAAAGTGCTTCTTTGGAATGACTCTCCTATTTCTATAGTTCCTCCAAATTTTGTGGACTTAAGGATTAGTCAAACTGACCCGGGTGTTAAAGGTGATACAGTTTCCGGGGGAAGTAAACCAGCTACTCTTATTACCGGAGCTGTAATTAAGGTTCCTCTGTTTGTCTCTGAGGGTGATGTTATTACTATTGATACCAGAAATGGGGAGTATCAAGGAAGAAAGTAAGTAGTGGCCATGAAAGAACTATTAAGAGACGCTCTAACAGATAGCCTAAAATCACTGGAAGAACAACATGACGTTGATCTTTCAACTATAAAAATAGAAGTAAAAGAAAATAAAGAAAAGGACTTTGGAGATTTTTCAACTAACTTAGCCCTGGTTTTATCAAAAAAACTTTCTGAGCAACCCAAAAAAATTGCTGAAATTCTCTTAGGAGAATTAGATAAAAAGGAGTTTATAGATAGTATTGAAATTGCCGGTCCAGGCTTCATTAATTTTTTTCTGTCTCAAACGTCCAGAACTGAAATTCTTAAAACTGTTAATAAAGAAAAGAACAAATTTGGTTTTAGCCAAAAGAAGGAGGCCGGGCCAGATAAGATATTAATTGAATACGTTTCTAGTAACCCCACAGGCCCTTTACATGTTGGCCATGGAAGGGGGGCGGCATTTGGATCTGTACTTTCAAGCATACTTAGAGCGACTGGAAATGATGTTGATGAAGAATATTATGTAAATGATCAAGGAAGGCAAATTGAAATACTTTCCCTTAGTGTGTGGTTAAGATATCTAATGATTTTTAATCAAATCAACCTTTTCCCAAGTAACTGCTACCAAGGAACTTATATTGTAGAGCTAGCGGAAGAACTTAAAAGAGATTATGGGGAAAAGTTTTCAATTACCAAAGAAATTGAAGATCAGATTTCTCAAATGCTCCAACTAGATATGGAAGAAGAGGCTTTGGACGGCCTGATATCTCAAAGTAAAGAAGCTCTAAATGAAAGTTTTGATGAAATAAAATCTTTTGTCCTTAATCGGATTTTGAAAAATATAGAGGGGGATTTAAAAGATTTTGGAGTAAAACATAATAGTTGGTTTAAAGAATCTACAATGTTTAGAGCCGATAAAGACAAGACCCCTTTGATTAATAAAGCTCTAGATTCTTTAGAGGCAAAGAAGCAGCTTTATGAAAAAGATGGTGCCCTTTGGTTTAAGTCTACCGACTTTGGTGACGAGAAAGATAGGGTGGTTAAAAGAGAAAATGGAGCAACTACCTATTTTGCCTCTGACATTGCTTACCACGCTAATAAATACGATCGTGGCTATTCAAAAATTATAAATATCTGGGGCGCAGATCACCATGGATATCTACCAAGAGTCAAAGCAGCTATGTCAGCTCTAGATGAAGATACTGATAAATTTGAGGTAGTCTTTATTCAATTTGCTAACCTTATTAGGAACGGTAAGAAGCTTTCTATGTCTACCCGGGCTGGGGAATTTATATCCCTGAGCGAGTTAATTGAAGAAGTGACATCTGAAGCTGCCAGGTTTTTCTACATCAACAGGAAAGGCAACCAGCATTTAGACTTCGATTTAGACTTAGCAAAAGAGCAAAGCAAAGATAACCCCCTTTATTATGTTCAGTATGCACACGCTAGAATTTGTAGCGTTTTTGACAAGTTAAAAGAAAACAAGAAATCATACAAAGAGTCTATTGCCATGGACTCACTTGATCAGCTGAACAGTGAACAAGAAATTGAAATTCAGAAACTATTATCTCAATTTCCTGAAGTTGTGATTCGTTCTGCAGCTAACTATGAACCCCATTTGATTTGTTATTATTTAAGGCAGTTGGCAGGAACTTTTCATAGTTATTACAACAATGAAAAAATATTAGTTGAGGAAGAAAGCACACTCCAAGCAAGATTATTTTTAATTTCTGCTGTAAGGCAGGTTGTTTTTAATGGCTTAACGATTTTGGGCATTAGTGCCCCAGAAACCATGTGATAGATGTTATATGGCAGAAGTTGAAAAATTTAAATCTTTTCTTACAGAATTTAATGAGACCTGTTGCCGAATAGGAAAAAACCCTAAAGACATAACTATTATAGGAGCTAGTAAAGGCCAACAAGCAGACTCCATAAAGTCAGCATTTGAAAAAGGTATTAATCATTTTGGGGAAAACTTTCTTCAGGAAGCTGAACAAAAGATTTCGGAAATTGGAAATCTTCCCACCTGGCATTTTATTGGCTCTATTCAGAGCAGAAAAGCTAAGAGAATAGCCTCTTTATTTCATTGGGTTCAAACAGTGGATAGACTTAAAGTTGCTAAGAAGCTTAATGAAAATAGACCCCAGGAAATGGAAAAACTGAATGTCTGTGTACAGGTAAATCCAGACAATGAGGAAAGCAAGTCTGGGATTTCTCTTTCTGGAACTAAAAACTTGATAGGAGAATTAGTTCAATTGGAAAGGCTTAGAGTAAGGGGGCTGATGTCTATTCCTGCAGCTACCAAAGATTTTGAACAACAAAGAAGGGGGTTTGGTAGAATTCGTTCTTGTTTTGAAGACCTAAAGGCAATCTATCCTCAATTGGACACCCTGTCGATGGGAATGTCAGAAGACTATGAGGCAGCGATACTTGAAGGTTCTACAATGATAAGAATTGGAACTAACATTTTCGGTGCGAGAAATTGAAAAAGAATATATCAAACATAGGTTTTATAGGTGCCGGCAATATGGCAACCGCTATAATTTCTGGCTTAATCAGAAATAAATTTAATAATTCACATGTCTTTGTTAGTTCACCCGAAGAAGACCATTTAGAGAAGCTTAAAGGCAATTTTTCTGTCAATGTAAGTAAGGATAACAGGGAGGTAGTTAACTCTGTTTCAACCCTTGTGTTAGCAGTCAAGCCAAATGTAGTTGGAGCTGTGTTAGATGAACTCTCAACGGAAATTCCTAAAAACGATCCTTTATTGATCTCCATAGTTGCAGGCTACAAAATCGCCTCTATTGAAGACAAGTTAGATTCTAAGTTAAAGATTATAAGAGCCATGCCAAACACTCCTGCCAGTATAGGTATGGGTGTCAGTGCTCTAACTGCAAACCAATGGATTGTTGAAGAAGATAAATCGGTGCCTGAATCAGTATTTGGATCAATCGGCTTAACTTGTTGGCTAGAAGAAAGTGCCTTTGATTTATTCACAGCACTAATAGGATCGGGACCAGCTTATATTTTTTATTTTATAGAAGCACTTCAGAAAGCTGCAAAGGGACTGAATCTAGACGAAAGCACCACAAAAGAATTGATAACTGAAATGATAAAAGGGTCATCTACTCTGGCAAATCAAAGTGAAGATAGCCTTTCTTTGTTAAGAGAAAAGGTAACCTCCCCAGGAGGAGTAACAGAAAAGGCCCTAGAAGTATTGAACAGAAAAGAGGTAGGCCACTCTATTATTGAAGCTATTTTAGAGGCCACGGATAAATCTAAAACCTTAGGAGGTTCTTAAAATTGACTGAAGCCACCATATACTTATTTAAAGCTATTTTAGATTTAATCTCTGTAGTAATTCTTATCACTTTTTTCTTTCGACTCCTAAAGGTTGATTACTACAACCCATTGGTGCAAGGGATGCTTAAATTCGCAGATATTTTTACTTCGTTAATAAGATCAATATTTAAACCTATTTTTGGAATAGATTTAGCTAGCCTTATAACAGCCGCAGCTCTACAGGCCTTCTGCTTTTTCTTAATCTCGCTAAGCGATGAAGTTTTATTTAGCTTTGGAATTATGATTTCTTGGTCTTTATTCTCTGTTCTACTACTAGGATTAACTATAGGCTGGTGGGCACTAGTCGGAGGTATAATCATGAGCTGGGTTGCTCCTGTTAGCTCCTTTCCTCCTAGCCGGTTGTTATTACAAATGTCTAATCAAATTTGTAAGCCTTTTAGGTTGTTTTTACCGCCGATAGGAGGTTTAGATTTTTCTCCCATTCTTGCTTTTTTAATCCTTCAATTTCTCTGGGGTGCTGTTTACGGTCTTTCCACTGGTGCAGGATTGCCTATGTACCTTAGTATGGGTAGTTAAACTAAACAGTGTTATTGGTTTCTTTCTCTTAAATTTTGAATTCTCCAAAATATAACTTAGAATTACATTAGCACCGATTTGATCCAGCTTGCGGGTGCTATATAAATGCGGCTAAAGAGGTTATAAATAAGACCTGTTTAGCATTTGCTGGCAGGTTTTTTTTTGAAATGAATAATAAAAGCTCAATAGGACTAATCAAACCAAATTCTGTTAAATTTGATAACTCCTTGCTATTGGAGTGTGGCAAGGAGCTTAAAGGCTTTGAGATGGTGTATGAAACTTATGGAAAGCTAAATGAAGAAAAATCAAATGCCATTTTAGTTTGTCATGCACTTAGTGGAAGTCATCATGCGGCCGGCTATCACAAAGACTCAGAAGAAAAAGCTGGTTGGTGGGATTCTTTGATAGGGCCCGATAAAGCCATAGATACTAATAAATATTTCGTTGTGTCTCCAAATAACTTGGGAGGCTGTCATGGCACAACAGGGCCAAAATCAATCAACCCGGAAACAGATCAGGCGTATGGTCCTGACTTCCCTGTCCTAACAGTAAGGGATTGGACAAATAGTCAGGCATTGTTAGCTGATTATTTAGATATTAATACCTGGCATGCGGTGATCGGAGGTAGTTTGGGCGGCATGCAAGCCTTAGATTGGAGTATTGCTTACCCTAAGAGAATAAAAAAAGCTGGAGTAATAGCTGCCGCCCCCAAGTTAAGTGCACAAAACATAGCGTTTAATGAAGTAGCAAGACAAGCGATAACTTCTGACCCAGATTTTCAGGAAGGAAACTATATGCAAACAAACACTTCACCAAAAAGCGGGTTAAGACTAGCTAGAATGGTGGGTCATATTACCTATCTATCAGATGAATCAATGAAGGCTAAGTTCGGCAGGGAGTTAAAAGAAGAAAAGTTAAGTTTTGGGTTTGATGCTGAGTTTCAAGTTGAAAGTTATTTAAGGCACCAGGGAGATGCTTTTTCGAAAACTTTTGATGCAAACACCTATCTTTTAATGACAAAAGTCTTAGATTACTTCGATCCCGCTGATGAATTTGATGGCGATCTTGTGAAAGCATTCAAGCCCATACTTGCTCAGGCCTTAGTGCTTTCATTTTCTTCTGACTGGAGGTTTTCGCCTTCGAGATCCAAGGAGATAACTAATGCACTTATAGACGCAAAAAAGAAAGTGAGCCATATAGAAATTGATTCTCCTTTGGGCCATGACTCCTTTCTATTTCCTGAAGAAAGATATGTTGAAGTCCTTAAAGCGTTTTTAGGGAGTTAATTATGAAAACAGAAACGGTAATCGAAAGCTGGGTAAGGGACGGATCTAGCATTTTAGACCTGGGCTGTGGAGACGGATCTATCCTAGAAGCACTAAGATCAAACAAATCTGTACAAGGTTATGGCATTGAGATTGATAGAAAAAACATTAAATCCTGTTTAGAAAAAAACCTTGAAGTAATTGAACAAAATATTGACGAAGGACTTTCTAACTTCCTAGACAAAAGTTTTGATACCGTTTTAGTAAGTCAAACCATACAGGTGCTCAAGAATCCTAAGCAAGCTCTAGAAGAGATAACGAGAATTGGACATCAGTCCATTATAGTTATTCCAAACTTTGGGCATTGGAAATCTAGATTAACTCTTTTCTTAGAAGGAAAGATGCCAGTAACGGAATCTCTCCCTGAAAAATGGTATGAAACGCAAAATATACATCTTTGCACACTGACTGATTTCGAAAATCTATGCGCTGAATTAAATATTGTCATTGAAGAAAAGAAAATTCTTGATTCAAAAGGAACGGTTAGTACTCTTTTTTCTACTTGGTCCAATTTATTAGGCAGTTCAGTCATCTATCGGCTTTCTAGGTAAAAAGTGGAAATAATTTTAGCCACTCAAAATGCAGGTAAATTAAAAGAATTCAATGAACTTGCTAAAGACAGTGGTTTAACATTTATTCCCATTCCTGTCGAACACACTTTCCCTGAAGAAACTGGGCACACCTTTTTTGAAAATGCCTTTATAAAAGCTAATTATGTCTTTTCTTTAACAGGGTTACCTTCTATTGGAGATGATTCAGGACTAGAGGTAGACTTTCTTAATGGAAGGCCTGGAATTCATTCTTCTAGGTATTCCAGGGAAGGAACGGACAAATCCAATGTGGACAAATTGCTTTTAGAATTAAGAAGTGTTCAGGATAAAGATAGGTCCGCAAGATTTAAATGTTGCTTGGTCTTAATACAGAACAGCCAAAGCGATCCAATAAGTGCAGAGGGAGTGGTTGAAGGAAAAATAAGTGAAGGGGAAAGGGGCAACAAGGGGTTTGGTTACGATCCTGTTTTTATTCCAAAAGGCTCTTTACAGCACATGGCTGAAATAGAAGAAAGTGAAAAGAACCTTATAAGCCACAGGGCTAATGCCTTCAGGTCACTTATAAAAAAACTACCTAGGGGTTTTGCGAAAGAGTAATTCTCTAGGCTCCCTACCCTCTATTAATGCTTTTTTTTCGTACTTTGTCTGGGGTAGTGACTTTAAATACTCAGGTAGACTTGTTAAATCTTCCCTTAGCCACCTGTTATCTGAAACGACAGCTTTTTTGACTTGAGTGTAATAATCCTCCCAGTCAGTTTTACAGAACACAACTCCTCCCATAGCAACCTTGTCATATAGGAGATTTAAAAAATCTTCTGATAACAGTCTTCTTTTAAGATGTTTTCTTTTGGGCCAAGGATCTGGATATAAAAAAATCATAGCATCAAAGGTTTCGTTAGATACCTTTGTCTCTAGAAGGTCAAACACATCAGACTCTATTATCTTTAAATTAGTTAACTTATTTTGTTCAATTTGGTTAAGTGCTGAACCTATTCCGGGGGGGTAGACTTCTATGCCCACAAAGTTGACTTCGTCAAATCTATCAGCCATATACAGTAGACTTTCTCCAGAACCAAAGCCAACATCTGCTATCAGTTTTTTTGGTGAACCCTCAAAAGCTGCTGAAAAATCTACCTTATCTTCTCCAAGTTGGATGGTGTGCTGCTTTTTTAAGCATTTAAGTGCTCTTCTTTGCGCTGATGTTGTTCTTCCTTTTCTCAGAACAAAGCTTTTCTCGGTATTCTTTAGCCCCGGTCTAAAAGATGACGGCATTATTTCTATTCGATCAAGTCTTTTCAGGTTAAGAAGCTGAAGCAAGTGGCGTTTTTGCCATTCTGCCTGTTAATAAGCCCGTCTTTCAGGTTCAATGGTTTTCTGCATTGTTTCTGCTGAAAATTAGTCCAAAGGAAAATTCTGTTTAACCTTCTTCATGGCATTTTGTTCTATCTGCCTTACCCTTTCAGCAGAAATGCCATATTTATCTGCTAATTCATGTAGAGTTAGTTTTTGGTCTGTAAGCCACCTGTCATAAATAATATCTCGACTTCTTTCGTCTAATTGCTTTAAACCTTCATACAGCTGAGCGGTATTCAGGGTTGAATCGTCTTCCTTTTCAATTATTTCAGAAGGGTTAGCCGAAGAATCTTCTAGGTAATTAGCTGGGGAGTAATTGGTTGCATCACTATCATCGCCCTCCAGTGGATCAAATGACATATCTAAGCCACTAAGGCGTTTTTCCATCTCTCTTACTTCTGCAGGCTTAACCCCAAGATCTTTTGAAATAGATTTAACTTCCTCTTCGGTCAACCATCCTAAATTCTTCTTTTTGCTTCTTAAATTAAAGAAAAGTTTTCGTTGTGCTTTGGTGGTTGCAATTTTTACAATCTTCCAGTTTCTTAGAACATATTCGTGAATTTCTGCTTTAATCCAGTGAACAGCAAACGAGATAAGCCTTACCCCCACTTCAGGATTAAATCTTTTCACTGCCTTCATTAGTCCTATATTGCCTTCCTGTATTAGGTCTGCTTCAGAAAGACCATAACCAGAGTATGTCTTAGCGATATAGACTACAAACCTAAGGTGGGCAAGTACCAATTTTCTAGCTGCATCTAGATCATCTCTGTAATAAAGGTCTTCAGCTAACTTTCTTTCCTGCTCTCGGGTAAGGATTCCAATGTTGTGAATAGAATTTATGTAAGATTCAAGATTACCTCCAGGTGATGCAATGTCCATCTCCTGAAGCGAAGTTCCTGGCTTAATTTCTTCCTTTTTTGTTTTTTTTGTCATTTCTTTGCGGAATTCTACATTTTTAACAATAAACTATGCAAATTATAGGAAACCTTAAGAAAAAAGGCTCTTCCACGAGAAGTTCGAATCTCCAACACAATAAAATTCAGGGTTCTTCTTTTCTGAATCAAAAACATATTGAAAATCGTTTCCTTTTAGTCCCCTTAAGGATCCACCAGCAGCTTCTAGTACAGCCTGTCCAGCAGCTATGTCCCATTGCGAAGTTGGCCCCATTCTGCAATAAATATCTGCCTCACCTTCTGCAACCCTGCAGAGCTTTAATGAACTTCCAGCTTCAATTAATTCTATTTCTTTAAAGCTTTTACTTACTCTTTTTAAGAATTGATGATCTTTTTCAGTTTGATGGCTTCTACTCACTGTAACTGTAATCAGGTCTAGATTTAGGCCTCTAGTTTTTATCTGGTTTTGGTTTCCATTTATTTCCTTATACGCACCCACGCCTGATATGCCTTTAAATAATTCTTCTTTAGCTGGTGCGCTTACCACTCCCAGTATAGGAGACCCATTTTCAATTAAAGCTATATTTACCGTGAAGTCACCGTTCCTATTTAAAAACTCCTTTGTCCCATCGAGAGGATCTATAAGCCAAAATGTCTTATCTCCTTTTTTATGCTTCACTTTATCTTCTTCTGATAACACAGGAAACTTCAAATTTAAGTTATTTAATCCCTCTATTATGAGTCTATGCGAAGAAAGATCAGCCTCTGTTACCGGGGATCCATCTCCTTTCTTCTCTTGAGTAATTTCTTTTCTAGAATAAACATCCATAACGCTTTCAGAGGCTTTTATAGCTATTTCAACTATCTCTTCTGATAGTTCTAATAATCTTTCTTTGTCTTTAAACATATATCTTTGATTTGTTAGCTGATATTTTTCTTTTACAATAACCGACAAACCCTTACTGTAAAAGTAATATGAATGATAAAGAAAAACTAATAGAAAACACTGAGATTATAAAGAAAGGCTTAAATCTACTTGGTAGGAATAGAAAAACAGTACTTTCTCATCATAAAACTTTTGAACTAACTGATGATCTTGAAGCAAAGGTGGAAGAGATGCTTGTTTACCTAAAAGAAGAAAAAAATGAATCATGAGGAGAATGTTATGAATTACAGTTGTTTTAAGTGTGAAATAAAAAACAAAATTGCCCACATTGAAATGTGTAGGCCAGATGAATTTAACTCTATGAATAAGGCTTTCTGGTCGGAGCTGCCTAACTTAGTTGATTCTATATCGAATGATGCTAACGCTAGAGTAATAGTCCTTTCAGCACAAGGAAAGCACTTCTGTGCAGGAATGGATTTAGCTAACTTTGCTCCTAACCCTAAAACACCAAAGGCGCATTTAGGAATGAGAAAAGAATCTGCATTCAGAGGAACTTTAGATCTACAACACACCATCTCGTGCTTAGAGAAGGCCAGAATGCCAGTGATAGCGGCCATTCAAGGAGCCTGTGTAGGCGGTGGTGTAGATTTAGCTACTGCCACGGATATTAGATATTGCACCAAAGATGCCTTTTTCTGTATTCAAGAGATAAATATTGGGCTGGCAGCTGATGTGGGAACCCTACAAAGATTGCCCCATTTAATTCCTGAAGGCCTGGTTCGGGAGCTTGCTTTTACAGGCCGGCGGTTTAAAGCCGAGGAAGCCCTTAAGTTTGGACTTGTTAATGAGGTTTTTGATAGCCATGAAGAAATGTTAAAAGGCGTTATGGAAGTGGCAAAGGAAATAACAAAAAAAGGGCCTCTTGCAGTAACTTCAACTAAAGAAATCTTGAATTATGGAAGAGATCATTCTATGGAAGATTCTCTCAATTACGTGGCCCTCTGGAACAATGCCATGGGCATAAGTGATGAAATGTCGGAAACATTTAAAGCCCAGTCAGAGAAGAGAGATCCTGACTTTGAAGACCTCCTTCCAAGAAAAAAATATATGGGAGACTAGGTTTAACCTAGCTTCCTAAGGAACACTGGAGAAAACTGACTGGAGTCTTGCTTACTATAGCTATAGCCCTCAAGGTTAAATCCTAAGATTGCTTCTGGTTTATCTATACGGTTAAGGGCAATGTACCTAGCCATCAAGCCCCTTGCCTTTTTTGCGTAAAAGCTAATTATTTTATACTTACCATTTTTATAATCCTTAAACACAGGACTAAAGACTGGAAGTTTTAATTCTGATAATTGAACTGAAGAAAAATATTCGACCGAAGCCAAATTTAATATAGATCTGTTCTTGTGGGATTCGAGCGCCTTTGCTAAGGATACTGCAATTTTTTTTCCCCAAAATTCGTAAAGATCTTTTACTTTGGCGTTCTTAAGTTTCGTTCCCATCTCAAGTCTATAGGGTTCCATTAGATCTAAAGGTTTTAAAATTCCATAAAGCCCAGACAGTATTCTTAAATGGTTGTCTAAAAACTTGATTTGTTTTTTATTTAAGCTTCCTGCATCAAGACCAGTATAGACATCCCCCTTAAAGGCATAGATGGCTTGCCTGGAAGTTTCCCTTAAATCCTTCCCCCCTTTCCAGTTCATATTTCTTTCAAAATTTAAATCAGCCAACTTCTCACTTAAACCCATCATTGAAGAAAGATCCTCGGGACCTAAAACCTTCAATTCTCGCATTAATTTTCTACTTTCTGCCAAGTGTTCAGAGACGGAATAGCCCACAGAAGGGACCTCAGTCTCATAATCTAAGGTTTTGGCTGGGGAGACTACTGAGATCATGTTAGCCCCAAGACAAGTTTGGCCATTATATTTCTTTGAATTTCATTCGAGCCAGCATATATGCTTGCCTTTCGATAATTAAAATATCTTGGCGCAGAAGTATTTGCAAAATCACTACCTATGGGTGGTTCATTGTGACCCACTCCCGGCCCAGAGTTATTAAATGGCAAGGCATAATAATCTACAGTTTCAACAGCTAATTCTGTTATTAACTGTCCTATTTCAGTCCCCCTAGTCTTTAATAAAGATGATTCGGGTCCTACATTCTGCCCTGCAGATAAACTTCCTAAGATTCTTAACTCTGTTGCTTCCATGGCATTTATTTGAATTTCAGCCTGAGCTACTTTGTCTAAAAATGCAGTATCTTCAATTAAAGCTCCATCAGAAGACATTTGGGTTTTGGCCATTTCAACAACCTTGTCTAGAGATGAATAAAGACTGGCCGAGTATCCATTTCCTCTTTCAAATTCCAGCAGATACTTCGCATATGTCCACCCCTTGCCCTCTTCTCCAATTAAATTCTCTTTTGGCACTTTAACGTCTTCAAAAAAAACGGTGTTAATTTCTTGATGCCCATCTGGGGCTTTATCTAGAGTCACTATAGGCTGCACATTTATTCCTGGTGAGTGCATGTCAATTAATAAAAACGAAATGCCCATTTGTCTAATCTCTTCATTACTGGTTCTAACTAAACAAAAGATCATGTCAGCAAATTGCGCCATGGTTGTCCAAGTTTTAGAGCCATTCACAAGATAGTGGTCTCCTTTATCTTCGGCTTTGGTCTTAAGAGATGCCAAGTCGGAACCTGATCCTGGCTCAGAGTAGCCCTGACACCAAAATACTTTAGAAGAGAGAATGTCTGGTAAGTATTTTTCTTTTTGCGCATCTGTTCCAAAGGCCATAATCACTGGGGCCACCATTTTTTCTCCAAACGCTATGACTGAAGGGGCGTTTACTGCTGCCATTTCCTTGTTAAAAAAATACTTCTGAGTGGCGGTTAATTCAGCTCCACCATACTCTTTCGGCCAATTAATTCCTGCCCAGCCGCCTTTATATAATAGCTGTTGCCATTCCATATGATCCTCTCTGGTTAAATGGCCGTTGGGGCTATTTCCATACCTTGTTCTCATGTCTTCTGAATAGTTCTCTTTCAACCATCCCCTCACTTCGCTTTGAAAATCAAGTTCTTCTTGTGTAAATTTCAAGTCCATATAAATTAACCTCCCATTAATTATAAATTAGAAAGAAATCAACGCAATCAGTTAACCTATGAATCAGATTACACGATCACTAGATTTCTTTTCTGAGATGACAGGACGTTTCTGTTCTTGGTTCGTTGCACTCATGACCTTAATCACTTGCTTGGTGGTTGTAATGAGGTATGGATTGGATCTAGGTTCAGTCTTGCTTCAAGATGTAGTTCTATATTTTCATGGAGCTTTATTTCTCTTAGGCTCTTCTTTTGCCTTAAAACGTAATGCTCACGTTAGAGTGGATATTTTTTATAGAGAGTTTTCTGAAAAAAAGAAAGCCTTTGTAGATCTTGTTGGCCACTGTCTTTTTTTACAGCCCGTTTGCTGGGTGATATTTCTTTTTTCATGGGGTTTTGTAGAATTCTCTTGGAGAATTATGGAAGTCTCGGCTGAGCCCGATGGACTTCCTTTCGTTTATTTACAAAAGAGCCTCTTGATTGCTTTATGTTTATTCATGGCCCTTCAGAGCTTTTCTGAGATTTTAAAAAGCATCTTAAAAATAAAAAATGGTTGAGCTCATTCCTCTGTTGATGTTTGGAATTATTTGCTTAGTTCTTTTGGCTGGTTTTCCTGTGGCATTTTCTCTAGCTGGAACTGCGCTTATATTTGCAGGCATAGGAATCCTTTCTGGGACTTTTGAAGCTTCTCTTTTAGGAACCATACCCAATAGGCTGTTTGGGGATATGACCAACACTAATCTAGTGGCAGTGCCTTTATTTATTTTCATGGGAATACTGTTTGAAAAATCTAATCTAGCAGAAGACTTATTGAGCAATATGGCTGACATTTTGGGAGGCTTTAGGGGCAGTCTGGCTGTTTCTGTAATAATTGTAGGTGCCATGATTGCTGCTAGTACAGGCATAGTTGGGGCAACTGTAATTGCTATGGGTCTAATTTCTTTACCTATAATGCTTCAAAGAAACTACGACCAAAGCTTAGCTACAGGGACTATCTGCGCTACAGGAACTTTAGGTCAGATCATTCCCCCCTCTATCGCCTTGGTTCTTTTGGGAGATGTTCTCTCAGCAGCTTACCAACAATCTCAACTTAGCTTAGGTATATTTTCTGCGAGGACAGTTTCGGTAGGTGATTTATTTATGGGTGCAATAGTTCCAGGTCTAATCCTGGTTATTGCTTACATTTCATATGTGTTATTCAAAGCTTATACTCAACCCTCTGCTGCGCCCCCTCAGGAAGTCCGTACCTTTGAAAATAAGACTAAAATAATTTTAACTACTCTGCTGCCCCCTTTGGTTCTGATAGTAGCAGTTTTAGGATCCATCTTAATGGGTATAGCGACCCCTACTGAGGCTGCAGGAGTTGGAGCTCTTGGTGCTATGGGACTTGCCTTGAGTAAAGGAAGTTTAAATCGAGAGAACCTAACCTCTGCTGTACAAAGTACTACTGAAATAACATCAATGGTCTTTATGATTCTGCTGGGTTCGTCAATATTTTCTCTTGTCTTTCGTGGATTTGGGGGCGATGACTTAGTTAATAGCATTTTTAATCAAATGCCTGGCGGTGTTTTCGGAGCCATGCTTATTGTCATGATAATTATTTTTCTTTTAGGATTTATATTGGACTTTATTCAAATTACTTTCGTGGTCGTCCCTATTGTCGGTCCAGTTTTAATGGCGATGGGCATAGATCCTCTTTGGCTAGGAATTATGATAGCCATTAACCTACAAACATCTTTTCTCACCCCACCTTTTGGATTCGCTTTATTTTATTTGAGAGGTGTTGCACCTGACTCTGTTCCTACTGGAGCCATATATAGAGGTGTGATTCCTTTTATAATAATCCAAATACTGGTCTTGCTAGGCTTAGCTATCTTCCCCTCAC
>CAXFFS010000017.1:0-20457 GCA_964002385.1 uncultured Gammaproteobacteria bacterium
AAATATAAATCGTGAAGCTACTTTTAATAGAGGTCAGACCGCTGCTCCGTCTGATACATTCGAAACAAAAGATGGTTGGATCTTGATAGCAACAGTAGGACAGCCATTATTTGAAAGATGGGTAAACCTAATTGGCGAGAGTCAATGGCTTAAAGATGAAAGATTTAAGGATGATTTAAGTAGAGGAAATCATTCTGAATTAATAAGCCAAAGGATGGCAGAGTGGTGTGCAAAAAGAACTACCAAAGAGGCCATAGAAGAACTAGACAAGGCAAGAATTCCAGTAGGAGAAGTACTTAAGGCGAATGAGGTTGTAAAAGAACCTCATATTGATGCAAGAAATCTTTTTCAAAAAGTTCCTTACCCAAATATAAAAGATCCAGTTCCTATTGTTGTTTCGCCTTTGGAACTATCTGATAACCCTGGACAAATTAAGACCCGGGCTCCGTTATTGGGTGAGCATACAAACCAGATACTTGAAGAGTTGGGATATTCTGAAGATGAAGTTTCAAATCTGAGAGATAAAAGAATAGTTTAATAAGGAGAGATCATGGATTTTTCATTAACACCTGAACAAAAAGAACTCCAATCAGTAGCTAGAGCATTTGCTCAAAAAGAGATGACTTCAGTGGCTAAAGAGCTAGAGGAGAAAAAAGAGTTTCTGCCCGATGAATGGTTCGATCGATATGCTGAGATGGGGTTCCTTGGAATAAATATAAGTAAAAAATACGGTGGTTTGGGCTTACCTAATCTTGATGCTTTATTGGTATTGGAAGAATTTGCTAAGGTTTCTTCAGTAGTTGCTTGGCCGATATTCGAAAGTACTGTCGGCCCAATTAAGGCTATAGAGCACTTTGCCAATGAAGATTTAAAACAGAGAATCATTCCCGAGGTTTGTAAGGGAAATTTATTTGTGGCAGTAAGTATGTCCGAGCCCCATGCAGGATCTGCCTTAACGGACTTAACCACTAAAGCTGAAGAAAAAGATGACCATCTTGTATTAAATGGTATGAAAAGATGGTGCTCTGGTGCTGGGCACGCTCAAGGTTATGTGGTGTATTGCAAAATGTCTGAAGAACCTGGTGCCAAAGGAATTGGCGCTGTTTATGTAGAAAAAGACACTGAAGGTTTAACTTTTGGGAAGCAAGAAGAGCTCATGGGCTTTAATGGGGTTCCATCTGCAGATATATTTTTTGATGACGTGAAAGTTCCTAAAGAAAATATAGTGGTAGAAGCCAATGGAGGTTTTAAGAAATTGATGGAAGCTTTTGATTTAGAAAGATGTGGGAACGCAACGATGAGCTTGGGTCAAGCATCTGGAGCATTAGATCAGGTACTGGAGTATGTACAGGAAAGAGAACAATTTGGAAAACCCATTGTGGATTTTCAGGCAGTTCAACTTAAATTAGCTGAAATGGCTATGAAAGTAGAGGCTAGCCGATTACTAATTCATCGTGCTGCCCATAATGCAGCAGAAGGCTTACCAAGTATTTTTGAATCCAGTGTAGGTAAATGTTTCTCAAATGAAATGGCTCGAGAGGTAACCGGTACAGCTATTCAACTTATGGGTGGGTACGGATATAACAAAGAATATCAGATGGAAAGAAGATTTAGGGATGCCTGGGGTTGGGGCATTGCTGGGGGAACAATAGATATTCAAAAGATAAATATTGCCTCAGCCCTTGTTGGAAGAAGATTTAACCAAAGAAAGTAATTTTATTTAAAAGAATTAATAATATTTTTTAAATTCTCTACCAAGGTAAGCTTTTCTTTTTCCGTTAAGAAATCACCTATTGGAACTCTTTCGCCTTTTGAAGTTATAAGTATGTGAGCTGGATACCAAGGGTGTTTAGGTTTCTCGACAACAACGTATGCCCAGACTCTAAAGTATTCCCAGACTCTATCGGGTTTACTTATGCCCTTCTCTATTTTCAATCTTTCCGGTGTCATAGTTATTATCTCTTGCTTATAAGTCCTGTGAACCACGAAGTAGACACAAGCTCCTACTAGGAGAATTTCTAGTCCAGCAAAAGGCAAAATTAAAGAAGCGCCAACTAGATAAAATCCGATACCAATTGCACCACACGTGACCGATATGGCAATGATAAAAAGTAGATTGGATTTCCAGGATAGAGACTTATTAGGCTTCAAAGTAATCCTAAAAAGTGAGTCTTTCTCATTAGATTCTATTTGAATCATAAGAAAAGTTTTATTCTATTCAAGTTCTGAAAAAATAACTTCATCGGATTCAACTGGTAAAACTACCATGGTTCCATCACTTGAAAGAGTCCATTCTTCTCTAATTTCATCTACACCTCTTAAGAATATAATTTCAGTTATGCGGTTTCTAGGAGCAGGCGTCAAATGGTAAAAGATAAGATGTTTTACGTTTGCTAAGTTTGCAATTTCTGCCGCTTCAACAAGGGTTGTATGGTAAGTGGTTATATCTTCCATAAGCTTTGCATTTAAATTAGCTCCCATTTGTAAATTAAAATCTCTCATTAAATTGATCATATGATTAGCTTGCGCTTCATGAATGAGCACATCTACGTCCCTGGAGTTCTCAATTAAATTTTTGCTATAAGAAGTATCGCCGCTAATGACCAAACTCCTGCCTTTATAGTCAAAACGATAACCGAGAGCTGGCTTAACAGGGTCATGCACTACTTCAAATGCAGTTACTATTAGACCATCCTCATCGATGATCTTGGGCTGATTTAAATCTACGGTATGAGGATTAAGTCCTGCTACATCCAAAGGAGCAATTTGATCCCCATGGTGAGTATTCCTAAAAAAATAATCTGGTTCGTAAGCTGTTTCAAAACCTTTTGTTACAAGTCCAACGCCTTGAGGTCCATAGACATCTAGTTTTGCTTTCCTTCTCTGCATAATCCAAGAGGCTAGGTGCAAATCAGCTAGATCAGAAATGTGATCTGAATGAAGGTGGGTTAAAAGGACAGATTTAATTTTATTAAAAGGTATTCCCCAATTCCTTAGATTAGATGCACTACCATCTCCAATATCAACAATATAAATATTTTCGCCCGCTCTAACCATGACACAGGTCTGTGCCCTTCCTGGACTGGGTATTGGAGACCTGGATCCACAAATAACTGCACTCAAGGAATCTTCTTCAGGTAAATTTGATGAGGGAATAAGACCCTCAAGAACAGAAATCATAACTTTATCTTGAACGGAAGGGTTCCTCAATCCAACCATTGCAGCGATGGCAATAATGACTAATGAAGCTACTAGGTAAATTAAAAATTTTTTCATATTTAAGGTTTCTTTGAATTAATCCTGTTTGAGTTTGTTTTTATTATAATGAAACCATGGAATATAGAACATTAGGTAAATCTGGATTGAAAGTTTCTGAGCTTTCTTTCGGATCCTGGGTAACCTTTAATACTCAGGTAAATACAAAATTAGCGGAAGACATGTTCAAGGTTTGCTTCGACTCAGGAATTAATTTTTTTGATAATGCAGAAGGGTATGACCGAGGAAAATCTGAAGAAGTTATGGGCCAGGCTCTTAAAAGTATTAATGAACCAAGAGATAGTTATTGTGTTTCGTCTAAGGTTTTTTTCAGCTCAACATCTAACCCTAAACCTACCCAATTAGGATTAAGTAAAAAACATGTAACTGAAGCGTGCCATCAAGCGATGAAAAGATTACAAGTTGACTATTTGGACCTGTATTTTTGTCATAGAGCAGATCCAGATACCCCTATCGGAGAAACTGTTTGGGCAATGCATAATCTAATTACGCAAGGGAAGGTGTTGTACTGGGGGACTTCAGAATGGACAGCTGAGGAGATAACTGAAGCTTATGAATTTGCGGAAAAAAATCATTTAACTCCACCTACTATGGAGCAACCTCAATATAATCTTTTAGATAGAAAAAGATTCGAAGTTGAATATGATCCTATTTTTAAAAGGTATCAAATGGGAACAACTATTTGGTCTCCGCTAGCTTCAGGAGCCTTAACTGGAAAGTACTTAGATGGAATACCTGAAGGTTCCAGGGCAACACTAAAAGGCTATGAATGGCTCAAAAAACATATGATAGATTCTGAAAGAGGTCAGGCTAGGATGGAAAAAGTTAAAAAATTAAAACCTATAGCTGATGAATTAGGAGTCAGTCTTTCAAAAATATCTATAGCTTGGTGTTTATTAAACCCAAATGTTTCCACTGTTATATTGGGTGCTTCGAAGGTAGACCAATTAAAAGAAAACCTTGAATCTTTGGAGGTTGTTCCACTTTTAACAGAAGAAATTCAGAGAAAACTAGCTAGTATTTAGCTTTTTACTTTTGATCTTCAGTCTAAGATCAAAATCTACATCACCTGACTTGTTGTGCTCTTCAAGCATGTCTTGGAGGTTGCTATACATTCCTTCAGGCATTTCAGACGACCTCCTTTTGGACATATCTATATGAGCTAGCATTTGCTCATTGGTAGCAGAAAGTATGCCCTCATCTGTTAATAAAATACCACCGTAATGTATTAGCTTTGGACTTACATCAATTAACCTGTAATAAGGAAAGGCCACTTGTCCTTCAATCAATTCATTTAAATACTGAATATTCATTTCTAAGGTGAAACAAGAAAATCCTTCCTCAAAATATTTTTTTCCAAAGCCCATATCGTTATAAAGCTCCACAGATCCATCGTCAAAGATTCGTGCATAATCGGCAACATTCATATGACCATTCATGTCACACATCTCTGCAACTACTTTGACTGGTTTGCCGGGGTAGGGAAATTTTTTCTTCACAATCTAAGATTAATCCTCTTCGGTTTTGTTTTCTTTACTTGATTTTGACACCACTTCAGTTGAATCAACTTTACGGAACCCTTTGGGTAAAAAATTACCTCTAAGCCCTCTAGAGCCTTTGAAGTTTTCTAAATCCTTAGTTTTAATAGTGAAATGCCGTTTTCCACTTATAAGTTTTAACTCCCTTCCCTCCCCCAAAACTGCTATTGCTTGAAGCTTCTCTTCTCCAGCTTGGTAACTTTTCTTTGGAATATTAATAATCTTATTCCCCTTGCCTCTTGCCAGTTCAGGCAAGTCACTAACAGGGAACACTAACATTCTGCCTTCACTGCTTATTGCCGCTATATTGTCATCAACTGTAATTACTGGTTGTGGAGAGAGTGCTTTTCCATTTTCTGGTACCTTCAGAGCCGCTTTACCTGATTTATTTTTTGTTTGAAGACTGCTGATTTTAGCAACAAAGCCATATCCTGCATCTGTCGCCAAAACTAGACTATTGTCATCTTTACCAGATACAACTCCTGAAAAGGTTTCGCCTGACTCTGCGTTTAACCTACCAGTTAAGGGTTCACCCTGACCTCGTGCCGAAGGGAGGCTATGACAGGGCAGAGTAAAGGCTTTTCCTTGAGATCCTATAAAAATCGCATTCAGATTGTTTCTGCTTTTTGCCGAAGAAAGAAAACTATCGCCTTCCCTATAACTCATTGTCTCAGGATCTACATCATGGCCTTTAGCAACTCTTACCCATCCCCTCGAGGAAAGAATAATGGTTACAGGATCTGAAGAAATTAGTTCGGTTTCATCAAAAGCAGAGACTTCCTCTCTTTCTATCAAAGAACTCTTTCTCTCATCGCCATATTTTTCTGCATCTTCAATAAGTTCTTTCCTAATCAAGGTCTTAAGTCGACCTTTTGAATTAATGATCTTTTCCAGTTCTAATCGCTCTCCTTCAAGTTCTTGCTGTTCTGTTCTTATTTTTTCTTCTTCTAACTTGGCTAATTGTCTCAATCTTATTTCCAGAATTGAATCAACCTGCACAGAGCTCAGCTTATATTTCTTTTGGAGAACTTTCTTAGGATCATCTTCAGTTCTTATGATTTTGATTACCTCTTCAATATTTAAATAGACAACCATCAACCCTTCCAAAATATGGAGACGATCCATTACCCAATCAAGTCTGTGTTGCAATCTTCGTGTGACAGTTCTCGTTCTAAACTTCAACCACTCTTTTAGAATCGACTTAATGTCCATTACTTGAGGTTTGCCATTTAGACCAATCATATTCATATTTACTCTAAAGTTTTTTTGTAAATCAGTAGTCGCAAAGAGATGATTCATGACAGCTTCTTTGTCAACTCGATTAGATTTAGGTACCAATATCAAACGAGTTGGATTTTTTTCATCGCTCTCGTCTCTAAGATCCACAATCATAGGAAGTTTCTTAGCTTCGATTTGTGTAGCTATTTGTTCAAGAATCTTTGTGCTAGGTGTGTGATAAGGCAAGGCATTAATAATAATTTCTCCATTTTCTACTTCGTAAGTTGCTCTCATTTTTATAGAACCCTTGCCAGTTTTATAAGTCTCAAGTATTTCTTCTTTTGGAGTTACTATTTCTGCTTCCGTAGGAAAGTCAGGTCCTGGTAGAATTTTAAACAGATCTTCGATTGAAGTTTTTGGTTCTTTCAATAATTTTATACACGCTTGGACAACTTCATTAAGATTGTGTGGGGGTATGTCTGTGGCCATACCAACTGCAATCCCTGTAGCACCGTTTAAAATAACATTTGGGAGTCTTGCGGGTAAAACTGAAGGCTCTAATAAAGTTCCATCAAAATTTCCTTGCCAGTCAGCTGTACCTTGTCCCAATTCTTGAAGGAGGACTTGAGCATAGCTATCTAATCTGCACTCTGTATACCTTTGAGCCCCAAAAGATTTGGGATCATCAACTGAGCCCCAATTACCTTGACCCTCTATTAGCGGATATCTCAAAGAAAATGGTTGCGAAAGGAGAACCATGGCTTCATATACAGCAGCATCTCCATGTGGATGAAACTTTCCTACAACGTCACCTGAAGTCCTTACACTCTTCTTGTACTTAGCAGAAGAACTCAAACCCAATTCGGACATGGCATAAACTATTCTTCTTTGTACAGGCTTGAGGCCATCACCAATATTGGGTAGCGCCCTATCTAAAATTACATACATTGAGTAATCTAGATAAGCCTGCTCAGTAAATTTACTTAAAGGTAATTTTTCATTTTCTTTAACCATTTGCTAAATCTCCTTTTTCTTCAAGCCACTCTTTTCTGGCACTAGCACCTTTTTTGGATAACAACATATCCATTGTTTTTAAAGACTTATCGCCTTTCTTAACCGTTAATTGAATCAATCTTCTTGATCCAGGAATCATAGTTGTTTCTCTTAACTGAGAAGCATTCATTTCTGCTAACCCCTTGAACCGCTGAATCCCTATTTTTGTTTTCTTTTTTGTACTTTTTAATTTCTTAATCAACGCATCCTTTTCCTTATCGTCCAAGGCATAAAAAACATCTTTACCTTGATCGATGCGATAAAGAGGAGGCATCGCTACATAGATTCTTCCACTTTCAACTAATGGCCTAAAATGTTTCAAAAATAAAGCGCAGAGAAGCGCGGCAATATGGTAACCGTCTGGATCAGCATCAGCTAAAATACAGACTTTGCCATATCTTAACTTGTCTAAATCATTTGAGCCTGGCTCAACCCCTAAAGCTATAGAAATATTGTGTACTTCTTGAGAACTTAAAATTTCTCCAGTTTCCACTTCCCAGGTATTCAATATCTTGCCGCCTAGAGGCATAACGGCCTGGAAAATCCTATCACGGGCCTGTTTTGCTGAACCCCCTGCCGAGTCTCCTTCCACTAAGAACAATTCCCCTTCTTCAAAATCATCTGTGGTGCAATCAGTTAGCTTTCCAGGTAACACAGGACCTGAAGTTATTTTTTTTCTGGTTACTTTTTTACTAGCCTGTTGTCTCTTTTGAGCATTGCTAATAGATAGTTGAGCTATCTCTTCCCCTTCATCGGTATGTTGGTTTAACCAGAGACTAAAGGCATCCTTTACGATGGTTGAAATAAATACCGTAACTTCTTTTGAAGAAAGTCTTTCTTTAGTTTGCCCTGTAAATTGCGGGTCTTTCAATTTTGCTGACAGAATAGAACTGCAATTCACCCATATATCCTCAGCAGTTAATTTGATTCCTCTTGGAATGAGATTGCGGAAATCACAAAATTCTTTCAGTGCATCGGTTAAACCTGAACGTAACCCATTAACATGTGTGCCTCCTTGAATGGTGGGAATTAAATTTACATAGCTCTCTGAAATAGGATTCTCAATACCTTGAACCCATTGGATAGCCCAAGTCATTCCTCCGTCTTCGGTCATATGCTCTCCCTCGAAAGGCTCTGAAGGAATGAGCTCACCTCCTTTGTTACTATTTAGGAGATAAGCAGCTAAACCTTCCAGAAAACACCAACTTTCTTTGTTGCCTGTAGATTCGTCTGTAAAAGTTATAGTTAAACCTGGACACAAAACAGCCTTGGCCTTTAAGGCTAAAATTAATTGATTAACTGAAATATTTACAGAATCAAAAAAGTTTGGGTCAGGCAAGAAAGTTACTTTTGTTCCTGTATTTTTTTTACCTACTTTATCAACCTCTTTTAGGTCCTTAGATTTTTCACTGTTCTTAAATTCAATTAGATACTTTTTTCCACCTCGTTTTATTTCTGCAGAAAGCTTACTTGAAAGAGCATTAACTACAGAAACACCAACTCCGTGCAAACCCCCTGAAAACTTATAATCTAAATTAGAAAACTTTGCCCCGGCATGCAGTCGAGAAAAAATTAACTCCACACCTGGAATCCCTTCTTCAGGATGAACATCAACTGGCATTCCCCTTCCATCATCTACAACACTTAAAGATCCATCTTTATAAAGTTGAACATCTATTTTTGTTGCATAACCTGCAAGTGCTTCATCAACACTGTTGTCTATAACTTCTAAAGCGAGATGGTTAGGCCTTGAGGTCTCGGTATACATTCCCGGCCTCTTGCGAACCGGATCTAATCCAGAAAGGACTTCAATAGATTCTGCGGTATATTCTCTAACCATTGAGGTTTTCGCGTATTATACAGGTAGTCAGTAGGGTAAATGTCGAAGAAATTATTTTTTACTTATTGTTTATTTTTACTTATCACAGGATTTGCTAAAGAAGGGAAAGAGTTGGAAGTAAAGGTAGTCAAATGGGAAGATGGATTAATAATCCCTCCAGGAATAACTAAAGAAGTTGGTGACAATGTACAAGGCCCTTCATTAATCAAAGTACCCGACTGGTTAGATAACCCCTTAGGTAATTATTATCTCTATTTTGCTGACCATAAAGGCGACCATATTAGATTAGCCTATTCAGACCATCTTGACGGTCCATGGAGGATTCATGCAGGAGGATCTTTAAAGCTTGAGCAATCCAAATTGCTTTTAAAAATACCTGATGAACCTGAAAATTTTGATGCTTCCAAATTCACTGTTAGTGGCTACAAGCCTCATCCTGATCAAGCACATGCTATCCCAACAAGAATTGATGACATGACGATACCCCATATTGCTTCACCAGATGTTCATGTGGATGAAGCCAGGCAAGAAATTATTATGTATTACCATGGATTGGAAAAATTTGGACTTCAACAAACGAGAGTAGCTACTTCAACAGACGGTATATTTTTTTCTTCAAGAGATAAGATCGTTGGTTGGCCCTATTTCAGGGCCTTTTCATACAAAGGAAAAGACTACGCAATGTCCATGCCAGGCATTTTTTATGAAAGGAAGGGAGGTATTGAAGAATTTGAAATTATTCACCGACTGTTTGATGACAAAATGAGACATGCTGCTCTTCTAGTCCACTTCGATACGCTGTTAATTTTTTATAGCAATGTAGGTGATAATCCAGAGAGCATCTTGCTTTCAACCATAAATCTTAAAAAGAACCCTGATGAGTGGAACGCAACTGAACCAGTAGAAGTTTTGAGGCCTGAGAAGGAATGGGAAGGAGGTAACTTGCCCTTGCAGCCCTCTTCTAGGAGTGCAATTAATATACCTGTTAATCAAGTACGCGATCCCGCTGTTTTTGAAGAAAATGGAAAATTTTATCTCCTCTATTCAGTTCGAGGAGAGAATGGTATTGCCATTGCTGATTTACTTATAAATTAGAAAATTCCTTAATTTGTCACTAATTAGGATCAGAAAAGACTAATAATACATAGGCTTTCACAATATATTCATATAATCTATTTATATATATAAATATAAATGATATAATGATTTTGTTCCTTTTTATAATAAACAAACTAATAAACTTACAAAAATGACAGATCGGTCTCTACAAGAAAAGCGTAAATATAGAATTGGTCCTAAAGATTTTAAAAGAAATTCTAGAGCTAAAAGAGCTACAGATAGGGCTATTAATTTTATCTTCGTTTCTATGCTATCTTCAATGGCATTTATGATTTCTTATTTATAAATATAACTTTCTAAGTTCATAGAATATTTTATTAATACTACCCCTGCTCCCTTAGCAAAGTTAATAAATGGCTTACCTTTCTATGGCCATGCATTACTCGTAAGATCTTCCAAGAATCTTTTAAAGCAACTAGATTTTGTTCAGCTTCAAAATAAGCTTGAACTCTTACTAGTAAACCTCTATACCTCTGATTTAACTCATCAAGACTAGACACCTTGTACTTAAGATTTTTTTCTTGGATAAGAAAATCTACATCTTGATTAAGTTTTTTATCTTTAATACTTTTAAGGTACTTTTTTAGAAATTCTTTAGTCATATTATTTTCTTCAATAAGATTTTCTACTGCTTCATCTAAATCCATAGAAGCCAATAAAAGTAATGTACCCCAAGAATTTAGTCTTGATTGCTCATACTCATCTTTTAATAGAGGAGAAAATCTTTGAATTAATTCTTGAGCTAAAGTTTGTAATGTCTTGTTTATCTCAGGTTTCATAGCTTTACAGTAAGGATTCAAGCTTATCTAAAATAATTTCTGTATGTATATCGCCTGGTACCCAAGCTGAGAAAAGATTTACTGGGTCTGTATTACTTCCAGTAGAAAATTCGTGTCCTGCTGATATCCAAATAGCCAACCCTTTCACACAAGCAAAAAGTTCCCACCAAAACAGGGAATCTTTATTTATTTCTATTTTGCTTTCCTGGGCCCAAATATCTAAAGCTTCTTCTCTTGGTATTAAATAAGCTGGAGTTTCTTTCTTTTCCCAACACCAAATCTCTGATAAAGCCCATCCTAAATCCTCTAAAGGGTCACCGATGTGGGCCATTTCCCAATCAAGTATTCCTATAATCTGTTTTCCTTCAAATAAAAAATTTCCATTCCTGTAATCACCGTGAACAATACTTAACCTAGTTGCAGGTAAAGGTTCAGATCTTTGCAACTGCCTGATTGCTGCTTCAAGTATGGGTTCCACTCCAAGAGAATCTTTGCGAATAACCTCTACCCAATATTCCAACTGCTCTTTTCCACAATTATTTAAAGTCTTTTCTTTTGAAAGTTCTCTTAATTTAGAGTTTGATAAATCATGAGAAGCTATTTTTCCAAGAATCTCCCAAAACTGTTGGCCTATTTCAGCCTCATGGGGGATGTAAGCGTCCTTATCAAAGGGGCTCGCGACCTTCCCAGGTAATTCTTCCATCACCATAAAAGGTGCCCCTAATACATCAGAAGATTCTTCAAGGGCTACAAGTGTTGGAACAGGCACTTCTGTCTCCTGAAAATCAGAATAAGCAAAATATTCTGTTTTTTGGTCAGTTTCTATAAGAGAGCTGTTCTGAGATCTGCGATAAATAAAGTTAACAGTGTTTTGGTCTTCATCTTTTAATGCAACGCGATAAGTTTCCCTTGAAGCCCCACCAAAAATTCTTTGAATACTTAAGAATGAAAATTTTTTTTTAAGTTTCTTGGATAAAAAAACTGAAAATTCTTGTCCTAAGATTTTATCTTGTTTTGTGCCATGAATCATTTAGCTAGATCTAGAATGTCCTGAAAATTACTTGGCTTATGTCTGCCAATAAGCAACTGCTCTAAAACACCGCAGCCTTCTGTTGTTGTCCCTTCTTCAGTAATCTCGATTTTACTGATTGCCTGAATATGTAAAAAAGGTGGATCATGAGGATCACTTTTTAAATCATAAAAGTCATAATGACTTTCATTTTCACCTTTAAAGTGACCGTGACCCCATTCAGGATGCATATAACCTAAACCACACATAAACATGTTGTATTTTGGTTCAATAACTGTCTTGACTTGAGTTCCGTCTGAACTTTCTGCTACAAAGGTTGCTTTTGAAACCCTTCTAGTTCCGGGTTTATAAATCACTTCCTTTGAAAGATTAACTAAGACATCTGTTTGCTTTTTTTGAATAACGGCGTGACTACTAATTGGATTTCCTTTTTCATCATCTACAAAGAAGGTATGGCTAGCAAATTCTTTGAAGTTAGCAGGACACCACAGCCAGTAGAATTGCGGTATTTGTGCTGGAGACAAAGGTTGGCTATCTGGTAACCCTACAGGCCTTATTCCCCAAGACCTGTCCCTTGAACCCATATAGGTTTCTGGTTCAATTATTATTTGTTCCTCTTGGAACCCAATTTTTCCTTTCCATCTTCCGTGTTGTGTCAGCCTGGTGCTATCCATAGTTATTCGTGGACCGGATTTCATTGTCATCCTTGGCTCCTGCATTGCTTCAAACCTAGAATTAAAGGTTAAATCTACAAAAAAGTTTTTCTCTTTATCCTCTACACAAACCCTAAGTTCTTTTAAAGGCTCTATGACCTGAACCTCTAAAGCACCTACTTTGGTATTAAGCCTCTCTTGGTCAAGGATTCTCGAATATCTGTAATTGTGTTGAATGCCTTCATAAACAAAAACAAAAGACCCATCCATAATATTTAGATTAGGGTAAACACATAGCGCGACAGCGAAAAAGATATCACCTTCTTGGTTATACCCGTTGAAAAAATACCTGTCATAGAAATTTCTTTCGCTACCAACTTCTGAAACAGGTATTGGGAGCTGATGAATAGGATAATCGTCTGCTTTGGTTAACATTAACCTTTGCTTAAATTCTGACTTTTAAATGAGAAATACCATCGAGGAAATTAGATGGGATTCTCGTTGGTTCTGAAATAACTTCTATATTGGGAAAACGTGCTAATAACTCTTCATAGAGAATCTTTATTTGTAGCTTCCCAAGCCGATGCCCTAAACACAGATGTTGACCTGCACCAAAGGCTATATGCTTCGCCGCATCCTCTCTGTCTACCTTAAAGAGATGAGCATCTTTAAAAACTTCTTCGTCTCTATTTGCTGCTCCGTACCACAAAATAAGCTTATCCCCTTTTTTTATTGATTGACCTCTTATTTCAGTGTCGCAAGCAGCAGTTCTTCTCATATAGATAACTGAACTCACCCAGCGAAGCATTTCATCAGCAGCATTAGACATTAAACTTGGATCATTTATTAATTTTTGTCTCTCCTCAGGGTTCTGACTCAAAGCTATTAAGCCACCTGTTATGGTGTTACGAGTAGTTTCATTTCCAGCAATTACCATTAACAGCATAAAGCCATCTAACAGCTCTTGCGGTAATCCTTCTCCCTCAACCTCAGTATTAGCAACAAGACTCATTAAGTCATCTGTTGGATTCTTGCGCCTTTCCTCGATCATATCCCTACCCATTTTGAAAAGCTCCATGTAATTAACCCATATCTCTATGGCATTATCTGGATTTTGACTTGAGGAAGCGTCTGTCAGTTTATTAACTATTTCTCTTACTCTTTGTCTTTGAGACTCCTCTATTCCCATCATTTCACACAAAACCCATAAAGGGATCTTCTCTGATATTTCAGTTACAAAGTCAAACTCCTTTTGTTTGGATGCCTCATCAAGCAATTCTTTAACTTTATTTCTTAATCCATCTTCCATATCCTTTAAAGACCTTGGGCTAAATTTAGGTGAAACCATCTTTCTATAAACAGTGTGTTGTGGTGGATCCATGGCAATCATATTGCTAACTAATGCTGCGGTGGCTGCTGGATCAGCGACTTCAGGATCTCCATAAGTCATTAAAATACCAGGCTGGGAGGAAGAAAATGTCTGCGGATCTTTTGAAACCCTTACTATGTCGTCGTGCTTAGTTAGAGCCCAGAACCCATCTTCAAAGGGGAGATATTCTTCATGCCAATAGACAGGAGCTTCTTTTCTTAATCTCGTGAAAATGTCGTGAGGTTGTCCATTGACAAAGGTTTCCCAGCGGTCTAATTCACATACTTGACCTATGTCATAAACTGGTTTTGACATAGTTAACTATAAAGCTTCAAGAATAGTTTCAGCAGCACTTACTTCCAGACCGGGGCCACTTTCAACATTTAATGTTGATACAACTCCATCCTCAATGATCATTGCATAACGCTGAGATCTGGTACCCAGTCCAAATCCAGAACCATCCATTTCTAAACCAATAGCTGATGTAAATTCAGCATTGCCATCAGAAAGCATAAGCACATCTTCACCTGCACTCCTATCTTTACCCCAAGCCGCCATTACAAAAGGATCATTAACTGAAATACAAGCTACTACATCGGCACCTTTGTCCTTGAGATTGCTAGCATTAGTCACAAATCCTGGTAGATGTTGCACGCTACAGGTAGGTGTAAATGCTCCTGGAACCGCAAAAAGGACCACTTTTTTTCCGGCGCAAAGCTCTTCCATTGAGACTGGTTTGGGTCCTTCCTCCGTCATGGTACTGACTGTTATTTGAGGTAATTTGTCTCCTACTTGTATTGTCATTTTTTCTCCTTTTAAAAAATTAAACTTCTCGGTAAATTTTTGAACCCTTTTCTTTAAACTGTTCTCATTATATCTATAGAGGGAATAAAAGAGTTGAGTTTTAAGGGTATTTTTAAAAAAAAATTGGGTAAAAAAGAAATAGGTGTTATACTTGACTAACACACCTAGAAAGGGAACTAAAGATGATAAAAGTGAAACTACAAAAAACAATAGCTGTTTGCAGTTTGGTTGGCTTATCTATAACTCAAATTTGGGCTGAGGATCTGAAGGATATCTATGAACTTGCATTAATAAACGATCCTACATTTAAAGCAGCAGAAGCATCCTTTCGAGCAGGTAAAGAATATAAAGTACAAGGAAGAGCCGGATTATTGCCCTCTCTAAGTATTTCGGGTTCCACGGGTTGGAATGAGTACAGACTTGAAGAGAACTTATTGGATGAATACAACTCAAATAATTATTCAGGCTCTCTACAACAACCCCTTTTTCGTCTAGATAGGTGGTTTCAATTCAGGCAAGGCAAAGCATTAACACAAAGTGCTGCAGCTGAATTTTCCTATCAGCAACAAGAAACCATGATCCGGGTAGCCACAAGCTACTTCAATGTGCTAAATGCGAAGGATAGCTTAAGTGCAGCGGAGGCTGAAGTTGAAGCCATAGGAAGACAAAGAGACCAAGCTAAGAAAAGATTTGATGTAGGCCTGGCATCAATTACCGAGGTCCAAGATACTCAAGCTGCCTACGACTTAAGTATAGTAGGTAGAATCACAAGAGAGGCTCAACTTGATTCTGCTAAAGAGGCAGTCTCAGCAATCATAGGTGCAGATTTACCACTTTTATCCCCTTTAATGGATGATTACCCTACTCCGCCTCCAGATCCAATTAATAGAGAGGAGTGGGTAAAAATAGGTTTGGCTAATAATTTTCAATTAAAAGCAGCCCAGTTAAATACAGATGCTGCCAAAAGCAGTGCTAGAGCAAGCGGGTCTGCCCATTTACCCAAGATTGACATTATGGGCAGAGTGACTAAAAGCACTAGTAGACAAGGTAAATTCGGTGGCTTTATCCAAAACCCATTGTATGGACTAGAATCAGATAACCGACAATATGCAATTCAAATTAGCATGCCTATTTTTGCAGGCGGGGGAATTAGTTCAGCTCGAAGACAGGCATACGCACAATACGATAGAAGCAAAGAACAAACTTTATTTACTGAAAGGTCAGTTATCAGAGAAGTTCGATCCAATCACTTTAATGTACAAACTCAGTCAGCAAACGTAACAGCAAGAAGACAAGCGCTTGCTTCTGCTAATTCAGCTTTGGAAGCTACCCAGATTGGGTTCGAAGTTGGCAATAGAAATGTAGTAGATTTGTTACAAGCTGAAAGAGGACTTTATGCAGCGCAAAGAGATTATGCTCAATCTCGTTATGATTACATAATTGCAGTTCTCAGACTTAAATTATCAGTGGGTTCATTGAGTCCTGAAGACTTATTCAATGTAAGTTCTCAAATGAAATAAAAGGTGCCGGAGCTTCCAGAAGTAGAGACGACTTTAAGGGGCCTAGAGCCCCACATTTTAAACCTACCTATAGCAGACATCTTAATTAGAGAACCTAAGTTAAGGTGGAAAGTCCCGGAAAAGGACTTGAAGAAAAACCTTTTGGGGAGCTATTTCTCATCTATAAAAAGAAGGGCTAAGTATCTCATCTTAAATAGCAAAACCGGTTCTCTGCTTATCCACCTAGGTATGTCAGGTTCTTTGAGAATCCTTGTAAGAAATGTCAAACCTCAAAAACACGATCATATTGATATCACCTTTAACAACAATAGTTTGCTCAGGTTTACAGATCCGAGGAAATTTGGGTCCTTTCTATGGACTGAAGATCCTGAACTACATCCCCTTTTAAAAGATTTAGGTCCAGAGCCTTTAGGTAATTCTTTTTCGGGTGACTACTTATTTGGGGCTTCTAGAAAAAGAAAAGCCCCTTTAAAAAACTTTATCATGAACTCAAGAATCCTTGCTGGTGTTGGCAATATTTACGCCTCCGAAGCCCTATTCTTATCTGGGATCAGACCTCAGAAAAGAGCCGGAACTGTTAACAGGAAACAATACGACCTTTTAGCTTCATCAATTAAAGATTTACTACAAAGCTCTATAGATAAAGGTGGAACTACTTTACGAGATTTTGTGGGTGGCGACAGCAAACCCGGTTATTTCAAAAACGAGTTACTTGTCTACGGCAGATCTGGGTTAGGTTGTAAGTCTTGTTCAACGCTATTACAAGAAATTCGTTTATCTCAACGAAGTAGTGTTTATTGCCCCAAATGCCAGTCTTAAATTAATCCTTAAAACGTTTTTTTAGAGCCTCCTCAACGATAGGATCAACAAAAGCTGACAACTCTCCTCCCATTGAAGCTATCTCTCTGACTAATGTAGATGAGAGAAAGGAGAATTTAGCTTTTGGCGTTAAGAATACACTTTCGAGATCAGGAGACATTGCTCGATTCATATTCGCTAATTGAAACTCGTACTCAAAATCAGAAACTGCTCTCAGCCCTCTTAACAGGACATTGGTCCCTTCCTCTTTAGCCAGATCTACTACTAATCCGGTAAAACCAATGGCTCTAACTTTCTTGTTCCCCTTAAAGATTAACTCGATCTGATTAATTCTTTCTTCTAAAGAGAAGAGAGGAGTTTTTGATTCACTGGTAGCAATCGCTATAGTTACTTCATCAAATAAGTGCAAGGCTCTATAGATTATATCTATATGGCCCAAGGTAACTGGATCAAAAGTACCGGGATACAAAGCTTTCTTCATATATTCGCTCCTCTTACTAATCCCATTTTCCCATATTTTTTAAAAAAAAGAATCTGATTGAGAATCACTCTCAAACTCATACTCAATTTCAATAGACTTTTTAGCATATTTTTTAGGGTAAAGTTCGTTCCATGATTGAAGCAGCTTTATATATTACTTCGCTTTTTTCGATGGTCTGTTACATAGTATTGTCAGCTAAATACCTGTAAAATTTCATCAAATCTATTTTAGTTTTCCTTTTTTGAGCATCCTTATTGCTCTTTTTTTCGTTTAGAAGTTATGAATGATTTAATGAACAGATCAATTAAGATTGGAAGTAACATAAGCTTAATTTTTGAAAACCTGATTACTGATGATTCCTCTATCCCAGATGAGAATCACTTAAAAGCAACCTTGGCTTTAAAGTTTTCAGATAAAGAAGAAGAAAAATTAGACCAACTTTCGGGTGTAGAAAGTCAGGTTTGGTTGCAAGTAGGTGAAAATGACAGAGTTTTTTCAACTCTACAGGAAAATTTAGAGGGACAATCTCAGTATTCTCTTGGCTTTAATTTGACTAATCTTATGCTTAAAGATTTACAGTCTGGAATAACTTTATTTGCAGGTGTAGAGCACCCAAATTACAACGTCAGGACACAAGAAATTCCAAGAACTGTGTCTGATTCACTTACCCAAGATTTGTCTAAATAATTATGTTTTTAAAGTAACGAAACTAACCTAGCTAGAAGATAAAAAAAAACTTAGAATAGGTGCAAAGTAAATTTAAAGGAAATTACGAGAAAGGTGACTTATGAGTAAAGATAATGAAGATAAATGTCCAGTAATGCATGGTTCCTTAACCAGCAATAGCGCTTCAGGAACATCAAATCAAGATTGGTGGCCTAATCAATTAAATCTAAATATTCTTCATCAACATGATCAGAAATCTGATCCTCTGGCTGAAGGCTTTGATTATCGAGAAGAGTTTAAAAAGCTTGATTATAAATCTCTAAAAAAGGATCTAAATGATCTGATGACAGATTCACAAGATTGGTGGCCCGCTGATTATGGACATTATGGACCTTTCTTTATTCGAATGACTTGGCACGCGGCAGGTACTTACAGGATAGGAGACGGTCGTGGCGGTGGGGGCACAGGTGCTCAGCGCTTCGCTCCGCTTAATAGTTGGCCAGATAATGGAAACTTAGATAAAGCTCGTCGTCTACTTTGGCCCATAAAACAAAAATACGGTAATAAAATTAGTTGGGCAGACCTTTTAATTCTTGCTGGAAATGTTGCGATTGAATCCATGGGCGGAAAAACTTTTGGTTTTGGTGGAGGACGTCCTGATATTTGGGCACCAGAAGAAGATATTGATTGGGGTATAGAAACAGAATGGTTAGCCAATGAGAGGTACTCAGGTGAGCGAGATCTAGCTAATCCTTTAGGTGCCGTGCAGATGGGTCTGATTTATGTTAACCCACAAGGCCCTGACGGTGAACCTGACCCTATTGCAAGCGGTAAAGATGTTAGAGAGACATTTGGTCGAATGGCCATGAACGATGAAGAAACCGTGGCTCTTGTAGCTGGTGGACACACCTTCGGTAAGGGGCATGGCGCCGGGGCTGAGGAACATGTGCAAGCAGAACCTGAGGGAGCGCCATTGGAAAATATGGGTTTTGGCTGGCAAAGCAACCATGCATCGGGAATGGGTAGTGACTCCATTACCAGTGGCTTTGAGGGAGCCTGGACGGCTAACCCAACACAATGGGACAACGGATACTTTGATCTCTTATTTGGTTATGAATGGGAGAAGGTGGAAACACCTGCCGGCAAGATTGTTTGGCATGCGCTAGATCAGAAAGAAGAGGATATGGCACCAGACGCCGAGGATTCCTCTGTGCGCGTCCCTACCATGATGACGACAGCGGATATGGCGATGCGAGAAGATCCCGCCTATAAGAAGATCTCAAAACGTTTTCATGAAAACCCTGAGGAATTTGCTGATGCATTTGCTAGAGCGTGGTTTAAGCTACTACATCGTGACATGGGGCCTCTTTCTCGATACTTGGGTCCTGAAGTTCCTAAAGAAGAACTTATTTGGCAAGACCCTGTTCCTACCGGCAACGCTGACTATGATGTGGAAACGGTTAAAACAAAAATTGCTGAAACTGATTTATCTGTCCAAGAGATGGTGGAAACAGCTTGGGCAAGTGCTTCAACCTTCCGAGGATCTGATATGCGCGGTGGTGCCAATGGTGGGCGTATAAGCCTAGCTCCTCAAAAGGATTGGGAAGCTAATAAACCAGAGCAACTTGCACGTGTATTGGGTGTACTAGAAGGCATTGCTTCAGAAACTGGAGCATCAGTAGCGGATGTTATCGTACTCGCTGGTAATGTAGGTTTAGAACAAGCTTCAGATGTAGGCGTTCCATTTACTCCTGGTCGAGGAGATGCTTCAGAAGAACAAACTGATGTTGAATCATTTGAAGTACTTGAACCTGCTTCAGATGGATTCCGTAATTTTCATAAGACAAAGTCTTCTGTCAGCCCTGAAGAAATGATGCTAGATAAAGCTCAATTACTAGGACTTACTGCACCAGAGATGACTGTATTAGTAGGCGGAATGAGATCCTTAGGCATTAGCTCTGATAATAATGGTGTATTTACTGAAACCCCAGGTAAGTTAACTAATGACTTCTTTGTAAACTTGCTTGATATGAATGTGGAATGGAAGCCTTCTGGTGAAAATGCTTACGAAGCAACAGATCGTTCTTCAGGGGATAAAGTTAGAACTGCGACAAGGGTAGACCTGGTATTTGGTTCTAACTCTCAGTTAAGAGCTTTGGCAGAAGTTTACGCCAGTGAAGATTGTAAGGAAAAGTTTGTTACAGACTTTATTTCAGCTTGGAATAAAGTCATGAATGCTGACCTTTTGTAAATAGATCAGACTCTAATTACATCTACTAAGAATTATATTTA
>CAXFFS010000018.1:0-19160 GCA_964002385.1 uncultured Gammaproteobacteria bacterium
CTAACTCGGACCAATTGCCTTCTAGAAACCTTTCTTCTTCTTTTTCTTTAATACTACATATATCAGCTAAATTCTTTTGACCTAATGACAAAATATTAATGCAAAAACCTAAACCTTCTTTCATAACCTCATGAATAGAAGCTTCGTGGTTTATGCAAACCAACATTGAGGGTGGGTCAAGTGATAAAGAAGCCACTGAAGTAGCAGTCATGGCTTGTTTATTTTCTCCATTCTTTGCAGACACAACTGTTACTGTGGAGGTTATGCCGCGCATGGCTTGGAGAAACTCTTTGTTGACGGGCTCAGGGTCCATGGTGCGGCAAATTATCATGTCTACAGCCCTAAATCTACTTTAATTTAATTTAGCTGATATTATTTGAACATGAGCAGAAGGGTTTCTAATGTAAGAATAGTTGCAGGAAGATTTAGAGGGTTAAAGATTCCATTTAAAGCCTCAAAATACATAAGACCCACTACCAATAGGACCAAGGAAACCATTTTTAGCTGGTTAACTAATGACATTAAAAACTCTAGGTGTTTGGATATGTTCGCTGGAACTGGGAGCTTAGGATTAGAGGCAATTTCTAGAGGGGCATCTTTTGTCTATTTTGCTGAGAAAAACAGAAAAATGTGCGAAGAACTTTACAAAACTACCATTAAGTTAAATATCAAAAACCAGTCTGAAGTAATGGCAGTTGATTCACTGAAGTTTCCTTTCGAAAAAAAAATTGAAAAGCCTCTTGATATAGTTTTTATTGATCCACCTTTTAGATTAAATTACTTAAAAAAAGCTTTCTCTTTAATAATTGATAAAGATCTAATAACAGATAAATCCATTATTTGCACAGAAATTGAAAAAGAAAAAAAGGTTGAAGAAATATTTTCAGAGTGGAATATGATTAAATCAAAAATAGCCGGTCAATCTAGATATTGTCTTTTACAAAAGAAGTAATGCCCAGAATATACTTACTATCAATAATTTTAGCTGTGTTATTAGCCTTAATATTTGGAGATACTCAATTCTTGTTAGATCCGAAACCCATAACTATTTGGGATAAAGAAATTAGTCTTAATACTCAAATAATTTTAAGTGGTCTAACAATCCTAATTATCTTAACTCTATTAGCTTTGGGGCTAATAGAAAAGATAGGTCGGTTATTCAAAGATAGTAAAAAGGCCGAAAAAAAGAAAGAAATGGCAGTTAAGTAATTAACTTTACTTACGTTTCATCGATTCGAAGAATTCTGCATTTGTCTTGTAATCCTTCAATTTGTCTAAAACCCACTCCATGGCTGCAGTGTCTTCCATTTCATTAAGTAATTTTCTTAAAATTGTTATATGACGTAGTTCTGAATCACTAGTTAAAAGGTCTTCTCTTCTTGTTCCTGTTTTTCGAATATTAATCGCTGGAAATACCCTCTTTTCTGCAATTTTTCTGTCTAAGTTAATTTCTGAATTCCCTGTTCCTTTAAATTCCTCAAATATAACTTCATCCATTCTTGAACCTGTGTCTATTAGAGCAGTGGCTATTATGGTTAAACTGCCGCCTCCCTCAATGTTTCTAGCAGCTCCAAAAAACCTTTTTGGTTTCTGAAGAGCGTTGGCATCAACTCCACCTGTTAGAATTTTCCCTGAGGCTGCTTGTGTTGAGTTATAAGCCCTGGCTAATCTTGTTATTGAATCCAAAAGAATAACGACGTCCTTATTGTGCTCAACCAATCTTCTGGCTTTGTTAAGAACCATATCTGCTACTTGAACATGCCTTGAAGGCGGTTCATCAAAAGTGCTTGCTATTACCTCACCTTTAACAGAACGCACCATCTCTGTTACTTCTTCAGGCCTTTCATCGACTAGTAAGACCATTATCATGCACTCGGGATGATTTTTTTCGATTGAATGGGCAATGCTTTGGAGTAATAGAGTTTTTCCTGCCTTGGGTGGCGAAACTATTAAAGATCTCTGCCCTTTTCCAGTTGGAGCAGTTAAATCTATAACCCTTGCTGAAAGGTCTTCAGTACTTCCACTACCTGATTCAAATATCATCCTTTGATCAGGAAATAAGGGAGTTAGATTTTGAAAGGCAACTTTATTGTTACTCTTTTCTGGTGGTTCAAAATTTATTGCTTCTATCTTTAGAATAGCGAAGTATCTTTCTCCTTCTTTAGGAGGTCTTATTTTTCCTTGGATTGTATCTCCTGTTCTCAATCCAAATCTTCTTATCTGACTTGGAGAAACGTAGACATCATCTGGTCCAGCTAAATATGAGGAATCTGGGGATCTTAAAAAACCAAATCCATCCTGTAGAATTTCTAATACTCCTCCTCCGTCAATATCTTCACCTTGTTTAGCTTTGTTCTTAAGAATACCAAAGATTACATCCTGTCTTTTCATTCGAGAAGCATTATCAACTCCACTGCTCTCCCCAAGAGCTATGAGTTCTTGTACGGGCAATGTTTTTAATTCGGATAATTGCATCTTAAAAAAATCTTGTGGATGAAAGTGGATCGGAAATAGATACGCTTAAACAATCTAACATCCTTAATTGGAGACGTCTAGTTTTTTAAAAATATCTAGAGGTGAGTTTCTATAAATTCGGTTAACTGTGTTTTACTTAATGCGCCCACTTGTTGAGCCACTACCTGACCTTCTTTAAAGATTAACAAAGTTGGTATGCTCATAACATTCTGTTTAGCAGCAGAAGCCTGATTAGTATCAACATCTAATTTCCCTACCTTTAATTTACCCTCAAACTCGGTAGCTACTTCTTCCACTAATGGGCTTACCATTTTGCAAGGTCCACACCAGGTTGCCCAATAATCTACCAGTACAGGTGTTTGTGAAGAAGATACCTCTTCATCAAAATTATCATCTGTGATAGTGACAACTGTCATATTTGATCAAAGCAATAAGTAATTAATATGTTCAAAGGGAAAGTTTCGATGGGCTTGAAATAAGCATTCTTTTCTTATTATGGGGAGTACTAATTTTTTTTCAAGTATATTTTAATACTACAATTAAGTAGTGACTGCTCCAGAGGAAGCGGATCCAACTACTTTTGAATACTTTCCTAGAACTCCTTCACTCTCTTGTCTTGGACTCTTCCATTTTTTCTTCCTCGCTTCCAGAGTCTTTTTATCCACTTCAAGGTTTATTTCATTGGAGTCAGCATCAATTCTTATTTTATCTCCCTCTTCTACTAAAGCTAGAGGTCCACCTAGATAGGCTTCGGGAGATATGTGACCCACAACAAAACCATGTGTACCGCCCGAGAACCTTCCATCTGTTAGGAAGGCTACTTTATCGCCCAATCCTTTGCCTGTAATTGCTGAGGTTGGACTTAACATTTCTCTCATACCTGGACCCCCTTTGGGACCTTCGTATCTTATTATTACTATATCTCCTGCTTTTATATTTCCTTCCATGATAGCTTTCATGGCTTTTTCTTCTGAATCAAAAGGCTTAGCTTTTCCTCTAAATGAAGTCCCTTCTTTACCAGATATTTTTGCGACCGCTCCTTCTGGAGCAAGATTTCCATAGAGAATTCTTAAATGACTATCTTTCTTTACAGGACTATTGAACTCTTTAATAATTTTTTGATCTTGTGGGTATTCTTTGACTGAATTCAAATTTTCTTCCAGAGTTCTTCCTGTCACAGTTAGAGCATCTCCGTGCAGTAAGCCCTCATTTAAAAGAATTCTCATTAAAGGTGTTATTCCTCCAATTTCTATAAGCTCAGACATTAAATAATTACCACTGGGTTTCAAGTCAGCTAGCACAGGTACTTTTTTTCCTATTCTTGTAAAGTCATCTATGCTGAGGTCAACTTTAGCTTCGTGTGCAATGGCAAGAAGATGTAAAACAGCATTGGTTGACCCTCCTAGAGCTATAACAACTGTAATTGCATTTTCAAATGCCTCCTTAGTTAATAACTTTCTAGGAGTTAAATCTTTTTTGATTAAATTCATAAGAGCCTTCCCAGCTTCAATGCAGTCTTCTTTTTTTGAAGATGAAACGGCTTCTTTAGCTGAGCTATTAGGAAGACTAATTCCTAAAGCTTCAATAGCAGAGGCCATTGTATTTGCTGTATACATTCCTCCACATGCCCCAGGACCAGGAATTGCTTTAGATTCAACGTCCAAAAGTTCAATATCTGAGATTTTCCCTTCAGAATGTGCACCTACAGCTTCGAATACTGAAATAATGTCTGTCCTATCCTTTCCAGGTTGAATACTTCCTCCGTAAACAAAAATTGAAGGTCTGTCTAATCTTGCCATCGCCATAAGGCAACCCGGCATATTTTTATCGCAGCCTCCAATTGCCAATAAGCCGTCAAAGCCTTGGCCTGCTACTACCGTTTCAATGGAATCTGCTATTACTTCTCTGGAAACAAGAGAGTATCTCATTCCTTTTGTCCCCATTGATATTCCATCAGAAACACTAATTGTGTTGAAAATAACGGACTTACCCCCGGAGCTATTCGCCCCTTCTGCTGCAGCATCAGCTAACAGATTAATATGCATATTACAGGGAGTTACCATGCTCCATGTTGAGGCAATACCCACTTGAGGTTTCAAAAAATCCTCTTCTTCAAAACCAACAGCTCTAAGCATTGCTCTAGACGGAGCCTGCTCCACACCATCAACTATTTTTGAGGAATACTTTCTAGTCTTTTTACTCACTTATATTCTCTATCAGACAAAATGTTTTCTAAATTGCTGCTTTTATCAATTCTTTAGTGTATTCATTATTGGGTTCATTGAAAACCTGATCTGCCATTCCTTTTTCAACAATTTCCCCTTCTTTCATCACATAGACTAGATCAGACAGAGCCCTAATCACTCTTAGATCATGACTAATACATAAATAAGAAAGACCATGTCTTTTTTGTAATTCAGACAATAATTTAATTACCTGCATTTGAATAGAGACATCAAGTGCTGAGGTTGGCTCATCTAGTAAAATCAATTTTGGCTTTAAAATAATAGCTCTAGCAATTGCTACTCTTTGCCTTTGACCTCCCGATAGCTCATGAGGAAAGCGAAGAAAAAAAGAGGAATCCAGTTCAACTTCTTCGAGAGCAACAAAAATTTTTGACTCCCTTTCTATTTTATTAAGTTCTGCCTCATGCACTCGTAAGCCCTCTCCAATTATTTCACCAACAGTCTGACGAGGAGAAAGTGATCCAAAAGGATCCTGAAAAACAATCTGGAAGTCCTTTTTCATGACCCTTCTTGAATTAGCGTTTAAAGAACTTAAATCTTTTCCATTGAACTCAATAAATCCTTTAGATTGCTCTAATCCGAGTAAGGCTCTTGCCAAGGAGGACTTTCCTGAACCAGATTCTCCAACCAATCCTGTAGTCCTTCCTTCGTAAACCTCTATAGCAACATCCTTTACGGCAGCTAGATACAAGCTCCTCTTCAGAAAGCTCTTTTTCGTTAAATAGTTTACTTCTAAACCTTTGGATACAAGAATTCGTTGACCTCCAGTACTTATATTATTTTTCGGAGCAGGCAAAGAATCTAGAAGTTTCTTAGTGTAGCTATGCTGAGGAGATGAAAAAACATTATCAACTATTCCTCTTTCAACTATTTCTCCCTCTTTCATTACGGCAACTTCATCTGCAAACTTTTTTACAATATTAAGATCATGCGTAATAAAGAGTATGGACATACCCATTTGCATCTGTAGACCCTTTAGTAACTCCAACAATGATTTCTCAACTGTTACATCTAAAGCTGTAGTTGGTTCATCTGCAATAAGGAGGTCGGGATCATTAGATAGCGCCATGGCAATCATAACTCTCTGTCTCTGGCCTCCTGAAAGTTGGTGAGGATAAGAATCAGCCTTTAACTCTGGGTCTGGAATGTGTACTTTTTTTAACAAATCTATTACGTTTGTTCTTGCTTGCTTCCTTCGCATTCCTTTGTGAACCATTAAAACTTCCTGGATCTGAACTCCTACCTTCTGATAAGGATTTAAAGAAGTCATGGGTTCTTGAAATATCATAGAAATAGAATCACCTCTTACACTCCTGATTTCATTAGAGTCCATTTTCATGATCTCCCTACCCTTCAATTGAATAGAAGATTTGCTTGAGTGAGAAGCTATCTGATATGGAAGTAACTTTAAAATAGACAAAGCAGTAACAGACTTGCCTGATCCAGATTCTCCTACTAAAGCAAGTGTCTTTCCTTTTTTAATCGAAAAGGAAATTGAGTTTACTGCTGTTATAGAAGATTCCTTTGAAGAAAATTTTACAGACAAATTACTGACTTCTAGGATATTTTTTGTTTGGTTATCCATATATAAGAATTATTTAATAATAAAAACTAAAGGATATTTTTTTTCTTTACCTACTGACAGTTGGCAATTTATTACTTCTAAATTATTCGGAAAGTCTTCACTCATAATCATTATATGCTTGCCGCTCGGTTGAAAGTTTACTTCTGAATTGGGCTTTATAACCACTTTATCTAACTTTTTCATAACCATCATTGAGTGATTATCAATTTTTGATTCATGGAAATCAGCAAGAAAATTATCACAAGAAATTTCATCTATTGTTAAAGTTTGATTAGTTTGATTCTTAAGGACCATATAAGCAGCTACTGAATTAATTCCTATCAAAGGTTTGGTAGCATAAGCTGCTTCAACTTCAAAGGGCATATAGTTTTGTGTTTCAGAGCAGGCATTAATCAGAATTAGTGAGATAATAGAAACAGAAAAATGGGCTCTTCCAGTTTTAAATTTCATATTTACTTTTTAAGTTTTATATTGCTTAGCTTAATTTTCATGCCGACTATATCAGCTAAAGATAGATTGAATAAGGGTGCAGAAAATTTATTTTTTGTTGATAAAGAAATACCACCTCCTGATGAAGTTTTTAAATTTTATGCACGGTTAGATGGGGGGAAAATACTCTTAAACTGGGATATAGAGAAGGGCTGTTACCTTTATTTAGATAAATTCTCTTTCTTAGATAAGAATTTAAATACCTACATTAAGGCTTCCTTCCCTGAAGGGGAAATTCTTGAGGATGAATATTTTGGTAAGGTCAAAGTTTTCTATGATGAAGTAGAAGTGACGTTAAATATTGGTAAGGGCTTTGAAAAAGAAATAATTGCCACTTATCAAGGCTGTAATCAAAAAGGGTACTGTTATTCGCCAATCAAAAAATTTATAGTAATTAAAGACAAGCAGTTAAAAGTAAATAATTAATAACTAATTTTTAATTTATATTAATTTGATTTACATTATTTTCTCTTAATTTCGGTTAAATTCTTATAAAATCGTTTTTGTTGAAACTATGGCAAACTTTCTATTATTAAATGGACCCAACCTAAACCTTCTGGGGACTAGAGAACCAGAAGTTTATGGAGAAACAACTTTAGAAGAGGTTGTTGAGAAATTATCAAATATTTCAAGCAAATCAGGACATGAACTCATTTCTATACAGAGTAATGCTGAACACGAGCTTGTAGATCAAATCCATAGAGCTAAAGACGAAGATGTAAAATGCATAATTTTTAACCCAGGTGCTTTTACCCACAGTAGCATCTCACTAAGAGATGCTTTAGCCGGAACTGAAATACCTTTTATAGAAATTCACATTTCAAATATCTATAGCCGAGAAGATTTCAGGCAGAAGTCTTTCCTTTCTGAAATAGCCGTAGGAATAATTTCTGGGTTAGGTGTTGAAGGATATGAACTCGCATTGAAAGTAGCCATAAAAAGATATGGAAATTAGGGAGAAATAATGGACATCAGAAAAGTAAAGAAATTAATAGAAATGCTTGAATCTTCAGAGCTTGAAGTGATTGAAATACAAGAGGGAGAAGAATCAGTAAGGTTAGTAAAAAAACAAACAGAAACTGTAGTATCACACGTAACACAGAATCCAGCTGATCCAGTTACAGAAAAAACTGTTATTGGACACTCTCAAGAAGCTTTGTCGACCATAAAAGCGGCCGACGGTGAGGTAATTACCTCTCCTATGGTAGGAACCTTTTATGCAGGCCCTTCTCCTGGAGCTAAACCATTTATTTCCGCAGGAGATGAAATTCAGGAAGGGGATATAGTCTGCATAGTAGAAGCAATGAAAATGATGAATGAAATAAAGTCAGATTTTTCAGGAAAAGTTACTTCTGTACTTGTAGAGAATTCTGAACCAGTTGAATTTGGACAAGCTCTGTTTACTGTAGCTTAGTTTATGCTAACAAAATTACTAATTGCCAACAGAGGCGAAATAGCCCTCCGTATTCTTAGAGCCTGCAAAGAATTGGATATACCAACGGTTGCAGCTTACTCTGAAGCTGATAGAGATTTAATGCATGTAAAGATGGCTGACGAATCTATTTGTATAGGGCCTGCTGATTCTAATGGAAGCTATTTGAATATCCCGGCCATTATCAGCGCAATGGAACTAAGTGGAGCTGATGGTGTTCATCCAGGTTATGGATTTCTTGCAGAAAATGCTGATTTTGCTGAACAAGTTGAAAAAAGTGGGTTTGAATTTACAGGTCCTTCATCTGAAATCATAAGAACCATGGGAAATAAAATATCTGCCAAAAAACTTGCACAAAAGATAGGACTTCCCGTTGTTCCAGGATCGAGTGGGTCAATAGGAACTAATCCTAAAGAAGAAGCAAAGAAGATAGGATACCCCATTATCATAAAAGCCGCTTCTGGAGGAGGTGGTAGAGGAATGAGGGTTGTGAATTCCGAATCTGACCTCGAAGAAAGTATTAATATTACAAAAACTGAAGCAGAAATAGCCTTTGGTGATCCAACTTTATACATGGAAAAGTACTTTGCTTCTCCTAGACACATAGAGGTCCAAGTACTGGCAGATAAATTTGGAAAGGTGCTTAACCTTGGTGAGAGAGACTGCTCTCTTCAGCGCAGGCATCAGAAAGTTCTAGAAGAAGCTCCTGCGCTGGGTATACCAGATGAAATTAAAGAAAATATTTTTAAGAAATGCATAGAAGCTTGTAAAGAAATTAATTATGTAAGTGCTGGAACTTTCGAATTCTTATACGAAGAGAACAAATTTTACTTTATTGAAATGAATACTAGAATACAGGTAGAACACCCTGTCACTGAGAGTGTTACGGGATTGGATTTGGTCAAGCTCCAATTAAGAATTGCCAGAGATGAACCTCTGAAAATTAAGCAAGAAGATATTGAGGTTAATGGTCACGCTATTGAATGTAGAATAAATGCCGAACACCATGAAACCTTTCTTCCTTCACCCGGAAAAGTAATTGATTATCATGCCCCTGGAGGAATTGGAGTAAGAATAGATTCACACCTTTATAGTGGTTATGTTGTTCCGCCTAATTACGATTCTCTAATAGCAAAATTAATAGTCAGAGCTAATGATAGAGAGGATGCAAGAGTAAGGTTAATCAGAGCGCTAGAAGAAATGGTAGTTTCTGGTATAGACACTAATCTTGAAATGCACATAGAACTTCTTAAAGATAAAAATTTCATTACTGGTGACTTTGATATTAATTATCTAGAAACTAAATACAAGACTGCTAACTAATATGCCAAAGGCTAATAAAGTTTACTCCCATAAAGATGTAGAAAAAGAGGCCCAGGAATTTTGGGAAAAAAATCAAGTTTTCTCTGTTACTGAAGACCCTAATAAAGAAAAATTCTATTGCCTAAGCATGTTTCCTTACCCCAGTGGCTCTGCTCATATGGGTCATGTAAGAAACTACACACTAGGTGATGCAATTAGCAGATTCCAAAGATTATTGGGAAAGAATGTTCTTCAACCTATGGGCTGGGATGCTTTTGGCTTACCTGCAGAGAATGCTGCTATAAAAAATAAAGTTCAACCTGCGAATTGGACTAACCAAAACATAGAAAAAATGAGATCTCAATTACGAAAAATGGGATTTGCTTATGACTGGAAAAGAGAATTTGCCACTTGTGATCCAAAATATTACAAATGGGAACAATGGTTCTTTATCGAGATGCTCAATAAAGGCCTAGCCTACCAAGATGAAGCAGAGGTAAATTGGGATCCAGTCGAAGAAACAGTATTGGCCAATGAACAAGTAGAGGATGGTAAGGGTTGGCGATCAGGAGCCAAAATAGAAAGAAGAAAACTAAAACAGTGGTTCTTAAAAATTACAGACTATGCTGAGGAAATACTTGAGGAAACCGACAAGTTAGATGGATGGCCTGAACAGGTTAAAGCTATGCAAAAAAACTGGATTGGTAAATCAGTGGGCATGAAGTTTATTTTCAACTCTAAAAAAGAGGATATTCCAATTTCTGTTTTCACTACAAGGCCAGATACGATAATGGGAGTTACTTTTCTAGCTATTTCTGGAGATCACCCAATAGCTTTAAATTTAGAGAAAGAAAATGAGGAAATTAAGAGTTTCTTAAAAGATATTAATTCTATTAAGTTATCTGAAGCAGACCTAGCTAAACAAGAGAAACTAGGAATTGATACTGGGCTTAAAGCTACTCATCCATTCTCGAAAGAAGATATTCCAATCTGGATAGCAAATTTTGTTCTTTCAGCATACGGCTCTGGAGCACTAATGGGAGTGCCGGCCCACGATGAAAGAGACTTTGAATTTGCAAAGAAATACAGTTTACAAATTAAACAGGTAATAGAAGGATCTTCAGAAAATAAAATCGAAGATGGAGCTGTAATTGAAAGGAACCTTTTAATTAATTCAGGTGAATTTGATGGCCTAAATTTTGATGAAGCATTTAAGCAAATAGATAAAAAAGCAAAAAAATTAAAGTGCGGTCAGAGACATACGAATTACAGATTAAGGGACTGGGGAGTTTCTAGACAAAGATATTGGGGAGCTCCTATTCCTGTAGTGAAAAATCTTAAAGGAGATGTAGAAGGGGCAAAAGAAATTCCAGTCCTACTCCCAACTGAAGTTGAGTTCTCGGGAGTTAAATCTCCTTTATCCGAGATGGAGGAATTCACTAAAGTTTCTTACGGTGCTAAAGATTTTATTAGAGAAACAGATACTTTTGATACCTTCTTTCAGTCTTCCTGGTATTACGCAAGATTTGCCTCGTTTGATAGCGATAGTGCAATGTTAGATGAAAGAGCAAAGTATTGGCTTCCAGTTGATCAATATGTTGGAGGTATTGAACATGCCGTACTCCATCTACTCTATTCTAGGTTCTTTTATAGGTGTCTCAGAGACTTGGATTTAGTGGAAGGCTCAGAGCCTTTTTTAAACCTATTGTGCCAAGGCATGGTCCTAAAAGATGGATTAAAAATGTCTAAATCTAAAGATAATGTAGTAGATCCTAATGAGATGATAGAGGAATATGGGGCGGACGCTTTAAGATTATTTATAATGTTTGTAGCTCCTCCTGATCAATCTTTTGAATGGTCTGACCAAGGATTGCAAGGGGCATCAAGATACCTAAACAGATTATGGAATCTAGTCCAAGAACATATAAAGTCAGGACTAAAAAAAGATTTAAACTTCAGTGATTCGAGTGAACAGGTGGGGGCTCTAAGAAATAAAACTCACCAAACCCTCTCAAAAATTAAGGATGACTTTTTGCGAAGACATTCTTTTAATACTGCAATAGCATCTGTAATGGAATTAACTAATGCCATACCAAAAGATTTTTTATCTGCAAAAGCCACTGAAGCTGAAAAATCTTCAGTCAAAGAGGCAATAAATACTATCTTAATTAGCTTGTCTCCAATTTCCCCACACATAACACATGCTTTATGGCGTCAATTGGGTAATGAAGAAGCAATAATTGATGTAAATTGGCCTGAAGCAGATAAAAATCTTCTTAAAGAAAAATCTGTTGAAATTGCTATTCAAATAAACGGGAAACTTAGAGGCACGGTAACTGTCGAGTCTAATTTACCTCAAAAAGAAATAGAGGCATTAGCTAGAGAACAGGAAAACATAAAGAAATATATTGAAAACAAAAAAATTAAAAAAGTTATTTATATTGATAAGAAATTGTTAAATTTAGTAGTTTCTGAAAAATGACAATTTTAGCCAAAAAAACTCTACTCATTTTCTTAGTTGCAAGCCTATTCTTTTCAGGTTGTGATTATAAGCTTAGAGATTCTTACCAGGGTTTAAATAATCTGGTGGTCAGCGTCTCTTTTGAGGAAAACAATATTAATAAAGATTTTACCATTGCCCTTGAAAGGCAAGCGGGACTGAAAAAAATCTACCTGAACGAAGTAGAAGAAGATTCAGATCTGAAAATAAAGATTTTAGACCATAAAATTACTAGGTATTCATCAGCTCTGGGGGCTGGAGCACGAACCAAAGAAGCTAGAATGGAGTATCTTTTAAAAATGAGCTTAAACCTGAAAGGAAAGAAAGATAATTTAGTATTGGAATTTAAAGACAGCAGTTACTATTCTTTTGATGAATCAAGAATCTTAGCTATAGAGGAAGTAGAAAAAAGACTCAGAGAAAACTTTTTTAAAAATGCTATCAAAAGAATAAATTTTTCGTTGCTCAACCTTTTAAATGAAAATAGCTGAAACAAACCTTAAAGACTCGCTAAAAAAATCTCTAGATAGTATCTACATAATTCTTTCAGATGAGTCCATTTTGATTGAAGAGTGTTTAGAAAAAATTTATGACGCAGCAAAGACTGAGAATTTCACTGAAAAAGATACACATGTTGTTGATCCCAGGACTAACTGGGATTTCCTTACTTCCAATAGCGAAAATTTAGATCTTTTTGGCTCAAAAAAAATAATAGAAATTAAGCTCCTGGGTCAGGGCCCTGGCATCAAAGGAGCTAATGCTTTAAAAGAATATGCCAAAAATCCTGACGCAAATACTCTACTTGTTGTAATAGGGGAAAACCTGGAGAGGAAAACTCTTTCTTCAGCCTGGGTCAAAACTTTAGAAAAAAAAGGGCTTCTATTATCCATAGCACCCCTTTCTTCTAATTCTCTTGCAGTTTGGATTAAAAATAAAGCTAAAGAACTCGATATAGAAATTATTAAAGAAGCAGGACAATTATTAGCTGAAAAAACAGAAGGTAACTTAATGGCAACTTTACAGGAAATAAGAAAATTATCTTTGGTCTACCCTTCTGAGCAGATAGATTTAGAGAAGATGAAAAAAAACATCACAGATTCTTCAAGGTATAGTATTTTCGATTTCTCAAATGCTTTCGTTTCTAGAAATACAAAAAAGGCCGTTCAAGTCCTGGAGACACTTAAAGCAGAGGGAACTCCTGAGACTCTCATTATTTGGGCCTTGTCGAGAGAATTGAACAACTTATTTAAAGTGTCTAAAACTGGATCTACAAAAGGCATCTGGGGTCCTAGAAATTATTTAGACTCTCTAGAAAAGACTTCTAAAGAAATCAATCAGCATCAAATTCTTAAGGCTTTTAAAAATATAGCCTTTATAGATTCTTGTATAAAAGGTTTTAGTAACCAGAACCCCTGGGTTGGAATAAGAGAGCTTACTATTACTTTCTAAATTTAGAAAAAATAAGAGGTTAAAAGTTCAAACCACAAGGAATCTTTAGGTGACTTAAACTTGATAACTTTTTCATCTATCTTTCTTACAGGTTGTATTTCTTGTGTTGAACTTGTCATCCATACTTCTTCGGCTTTATACAAGTCCACCAGATTTATATCTTTTTCTAAAACCTTTATCCCTTTAGCACTTAGTAAAGAAAGGACGTGTTTACGAGTTATACCAGAAAGAATTTGATTAGACTCTGGGCTAGTTACAACCAGATTATCAAACACTGCAAACACATTACTCGAAGCCCCTTCTGTAATTTTTCCTTTGTTGCAAAAAATAACTCCATCTTTTCCTTCGCTGTTTGCTTCTCTCATAGCAATAATATTAGAAAGAAGAGTGACTGCTTTAATGTCACACCTATCCCATCTGGGGTCTTCTAAAATTTTTACTGCCAGTCCCTTTTTTTCAGGATTTAGTCTATAGGGATTAACTTTTAGATCAGAAGAAGTAATAAACAAAGTGGGTTCAACTTTGGGATCAGGTATGTGATTTCTTACAGAGTCCTCTCCTCTGGTTATCTGCAGATAAACTGACTGATTATCAAAAAGATTTCTCTCTACTAAGTTATCTATAATTTCAGGAATTTTATTCCACTTTTTAGGTCTTTTGATCCCTGTTAGAACTAAAGAACGCCCTAATCTAGCAATGTGCTCTTCTAGAAGAAAAGCTTTTCTTTCATAAATAGGAATAACCTCATAGACACCATCCCCGAATAAGAAACCCCTATCAAAGGGAGAAATTTTTACTTCCTCTCTTGTAATAAAATCTTTGTTTAAATAGGTCCAGCTCATTAAGAAAGTTATTCTTCTTCCATTAAGAACCTATACACTAATAGCTTGATATTCGACCAAGCTCTCCCAAAAACACCTTGGCTTTTAACTTCTTTAACTGTCACTAAATCAACAGACCCTACTTCTTCTTCTCCCAGCTTAAATAGCATTTTTCCAACAATTTGGTTTTTTGAAATGGGTGCTTGCAGATAATCTTCTAAGGATACAAAAGATTCAATTTTCTTAAAATCTCTCAAAGGAAGGGTTAGATAGAAATCTTGTATTGGTGCGATGGCTACTTTTTCTAACTCTCCCCCCCAAACCTGTTCTTCTTTAACATTTTGGCCTTCAGTTACTAACTTTTTGGTTCTAAAATATCTGAAACCATAATCAAGCAGTCTTCTATTGTCCGTAAGCCTAGTTTTTTCAGACTTACTTTTGAGGGTGACAGCAATTAGTCTTGTTTGCTCTCTTGTGCCCGAAGAAACTAAACAGAATCCTGCTGATTCAGTGTGTCCTGTCTTTAATCCATCTATAGAGTCATCCTGCCAAAGAAGAGCATTCCTATTTCTTTGTCTAATGTTGTTATAGGTAAACCATTTTTCTTTATAAAGTGAGTAATGATCAGGAAAGTCCTTTATTAAAAGAGTGGAAAGTTTGGCAATATCTTTAGCAGAAGAATAGTGGTCTGCGTCAGGCCATCCAGAAGGATTTATAAAGCTAGTATTGTCTAAAGCCATTTTTTCGGCATAACGCATCATGAGATCAACAAAATTATCTTCTGAACCTGCTACATGTTCAGCTATCGCACAGGTAGCATCATTTCCAGATTGGATAACCATGCCTTTGATTAGGTCCAAGAGTACTACCCTAGAACCTTCTTCAATAAACATTCTAGAGCCCTTCTTTCTCCAGCAATTCTCACTTATCAACACTTCATCATCTAAGGTAATGAAGCCATCTTGAATTTGATCAGAAACAACATACCCAGTCATAATTTTTGTAATACTTGCGGGTTCAATCTCTTCATCGGGATTCATCTCAGCTAGAACCCTATTTGTATTTGCATCTATCAGGATGTAGTTAGAAGAACTAATCGAAGGAGGATCGGGAATAAAGCTCTCGTTTCCACTCAAGAGGAAAGAGAGAGCGAGACTAAAGAAAAAATACAATACTTTTCTAATCATGATTAAGTATTACAAAAATTCAGCTAAGGATTCACTAAACTCAAAAACTGCCATAATGTATAGCTTACTCCTATTATATCTTGATATTGCCTGATAATTCTTCAAGCCTAACCAATACTCATATCCTTCCTGCATCTCTAACTCTATTGGAATGACCCTTAATTGGCTTTGTAAATTATCAACCGGCTTTAAGCCTAAAGTGTTTAATTCAGAAACGGTGATATAAGGCTTAAAGGTTGATTTAAGTTTAGGTCTGTCACCCTTAAGATTTGCTTTTAAGGCAACCTCGGTATTGGGCTCCCACTTTCCTTTCTTATTCAGAAAATTGGCTACACTCCCTATCGCGTCGACAGGATTATTCAAAATATCTCTTTTTCCATCAAAATCAAAATCAACTGCATAATTTCTATAACTATCTGGCATAAATTGACCTAAACCCATTGCTCCAGCTATTGACCCTTTTATTTTAGAGGGATCCAAACCTTCTTCATTAGTGAGTAATAGGAATTCTTCAAGCTGAATCTTAAAAAATTTAGATCTCCTAGGATAATCAAACGATAAGGTAGTTAGAGAATCAAGAACCCTAACATTACCTGTAATCCTTCCATACTTTGTTTCTATACCAATAATGGAAGCTATTATTTCTGCAGGAACCCCATAGATATCTTCAGCACGCCTTAAGTCTTGCTTATACGCATCAATAAATTGTTTTCCTGAATCTACTCTCTCATGTGTAACCATCATTGCCTTATATTTGGACCAGGTCATGGTGCCTTCTGGCTGTCTGTTCATTATTCTAATGACTCTTTCTTGAAAAATGACAGTAGAAAACAATTTCTTCAATACTTCTTTATCTGATCCATGTTTACTATTCATCATTTCTATGAATTCAATCACTTCAGGGCGATCTTGATAGGAAACCAATTCGTCAGCTGTGACACTAAGAACAAGAAATGAGCTTAAGATTGCAGTAATAATTGATGTGAATTTCATTTTTCTTACCAAGTTTCTCTTTTTTTCATTGATAAAACAAACCCAAAAGCTACCAAATGAATGAGTATTGAGGTGCCCCCTTGGCTTATCAAGGGCAGAGGTATGCCTACCACAGGAAGAGTTCCTACAGTCATTGACACATTGATTAATATATAAATTAGAAAGATAAACCCTATGGAAGATATTGTTAATCTTGAAAACTCGGTTGAAGAGTTAAAAGCAATTTTAAATACCCTATATAAAATAATTCCGTATACCAGAAAAATTAATATGATCCCTAAAAAGCCAAATTCTTCTCCTACAACTGAAAAGATAAAATCTGAATGACTTTCAGGAATAAAATCTAACTGGCTTTGAGTCCCAGATAAATACCCTTTGCCCATAAGACCCCCTGAACCAATTGCTGTCTTGGATTGAGAAATATTCCAACCAGCTCCAAGTAAATCTGACTCGGGATTAAATAGAGTTATAACTCGTTGTTGCATATATGGGGTCAAATTAGCCCAGAGAAAAGGGGAAGAGATTAAAATGAGTGCTATTAAAATAAATAAAGCAAATAAAGGAAATCCAGCTAAAAAAACTGGTATGCATCCTGAAGCCAATACTATTAATGAAGTTCCTAGGTCAGGTTGTTTATAAATAAGAAAACTGCAGACTAAAATTGCAGATAAGACAATACACCAATCCTTTACTGAAGGCCTTCTCTGGTTTCTGGTTAAATAGGATGCAGCTGCCAAAGGCAAGAGAAGCCTTAAAACTTCAGAAGGTTGAAAACTTATAAAACCCAAGTCAATCCAGCGATCAGTCTTATATCCCTCCGCAGGAAATAATAAAACCCAGATTAAAAGTATCAAGCCTATCCAAAACAGATGCATCAAAAAGCTCTTGTAAACACTTTGATCTAACCTAGAAATAAAGAACATGAGTAACAAACCAATAACTATATAAATAGATTGCCTAAAGACCATAGAGGTTAATTGGCCGCTTGCGCTATACAAAACAAAAAGGCCAAAAATTAGAATGCTTAGAAGTGAAAAGACCAAAATTGGATCAATTAGTACTTTTGATAAACTAGCTCTCTTGCTTCCAAAAGAGGTATTTAATTGGTAATCAAGAGGAGCTTTACCTGACATTTAATTTTTTTGCCTAAGATAGTTGTCTATTAATTTTTGTGCAATGGGTGCTGCTATGGCACTACCTGACTCTCCATTTTCAACTATAACTACCACAGTTAACTCTGGTTCAGGGATAGGACCATAGCCAACGAAAAGCGCATGATCTCTAACGCTTTCCTCTTGCCTAACTACTTCATATTCTTCTTTAACGGTAAGCTCTTCATCAGTCAGACTCTTTATTTGTGCCGTTCCTGTTTTTCCTGCAATTTTATTTTCAGCAATTTCTGCCAAGTTATAAGCTGTACCCCTCCAATCTGTAATTACTGAAACCATTGAGTTTTCAAGCTCAGTCCAATCAGTTTGGTTAATAGAACTAATTTCAAATATAAGTTCTTTTTCAATATCTTCTTCACCTATCTTAGCTACTACTTTTGGTTTATAGATCTTTCCTCTAGTAGCAATTGAAGATATTGCCAAAGCAAGCTGTAAAGGAGTGCACGATATGTATCCTTGTCCTATTCCTATGTTTAATGTATCCCCAACAAACCAGGACTCTCCAATAGCTCCTAGTTTCCATCTTCTGTCTGGTAGTATCCCTTCAACCTCTGCATATAAATCTACCCCTGTCTTTAAACCAAAGCCAAATTGTTTCAAAAAAGCAGCAATACGATCTACTGTCAATTGAGCTGCAAGCTGATAGAAAAAAACATCTGAAGATACAATTATAGATTTGCTTAAATTAACCTGCCCATGACCATCTTCTTTCCATCCTCTATATTTTCTTCCATCCTCATCCAGTTGGAAAAAACCCTCATCTTCTATAGTTGTATCCCAATCTATCTCTCCTTCCTTCAATCCCAGAAGACCAATAAAAGGTTTAATAGTTGAGGCAGGTGGGTAATTGCCTGAAATAGCTCTATTAAAAAGTGGACTGTCTAAGTCATTAAAAAGAGTTTCTAAATCACCACTCTCAGTTTTATTTAAAATATTTGGATTGAAATCAGGAGAGCTTACAAGAGCTTTTATAAATCCTGTATTTGGATTCAGCGCTACTACCGCGCCCTTTCTGCCGGCCAACTCTTTTCTGGCAAGTTTCTGTAATTCCTTATCTAAGGCGAGGTAAACATCACTTCCCTTGTTGGGAACAACTCTGTTCAATTCTCTGATTTCCTTTCCATTAACATCCACTTCAATAGTCTTGTATCCAATTCCGCCTCGCATATCCTCTTCATAAAATTTTTCGACGCCTGTTTTCCCGGTGAGAAAAGAAAGCGGATATGCAAAATCTTCACTATCCTCTATTTCTTTTGGATTTATCTGCCCTACGTAGCCAAGTACATGTGAAAAAAGAGGGCCTAACAAGTTAAAACGCATAAGCCTTGCTTCAATTGATAAACCTGGCCATTTATCCTTTTCTACCGAAAACCTTGCTATCTGTTCTGGAGATAAGTTCTCAACAATTACTACCCTTTCATGTCTAAAAGGTTTATTTATTATTCTCTCTTTAAAAGCTAATAGTTGCTCATCATCAAGAAGTAGACTTTGTCTTAATTCCTTTAAAGTTTT
>CAXFFS010000019.1:0-18998 GCA_964002385.1 uncultured Gammaproteobacteria bacterium
AGCTACATACGGAGCTTATGATATTCCTCAGGCTTTCTTAGGAGGGGTGTCTACGGCCGCATTATTAGGGGCTACAAACACATGTACTACCACGCCAACAGGCTGGATAGGTTCTGGCCCTGATAATACGACTATTTCTTGTCGTTGGGGTGGAGATGCCCTTGGTAGGGTATATAACCATCAGAATGATGTACAAAATGATGCAACTGCTGTCTACACTCAAGGTACTTGGACCATAAACGATGAATTTGCTCTCGTTGTAGGTGCAAGGTACGCTGAGGATGAAAAAGACTGGTTAGAAGTAAGGGGTGGTTACGCTGAGTTATTCATGAATTTTTCAGGTGGCTGGGATTCAGTTCTGGCTTTACAACAAGGACAAGTTGGTCCTTATTATGAATTGTTAGGCTATATGCCTTGGTCCGGAGCTGTATCTGAATTAACGCCTCTGGCCTATGCCAACCTCATAATGGGTAATGCCGTTTATACAGGTGATCCGAATAATCCTATTGCACCAGTATGTCCTTTAGAAGAGCAACATACTTGTGCGACGCCAATGAGATTATGGCAAGGTCTTCCTTATGGATACACCTCAAGAATTCCCGGACAGGATAAATGGAGTGATACAAACTATAGGGTAAATCTAGATTGGACACCGAATGGTGATCAGCTGGTTTATTTTGGTGTCACAACAGGATATCGATCTGGTGGTGTTGCCTTAGGTTACTCAGGTGCTCGAGATGACGTAAGAGATGAATATGGGTTACCAATTCCAGGAGCTGGTATAGAAGCTCTTTCTTATGATAAGGAAACAGTAGAATCAGCCGAATTGGGTTATAAGGGCATTCACATGGATGATAAGTTACAGCTTTTTGCTTCTGTCTATCATTATGATTATGACGGATATCAAGATGTTGTAACACAGTTTGATCCCTTGAGAGGGGAAACTGCTGAATACGCTTCTAATGCTAACGGAATAACCAATGAAGGATTTGAGATGGAATTTGTCTATCAAGCTACTGATAAACTAACTCTATCAGGAAACATGAGTTACACAGAAACTAAATACGGAGATGATTATTGGGTAATGGCTACTGATGACCCCATGAATCCTCCTCAAGTTTTTGGTGCGTTTACTCAAGGTGTGGTTGGTAATTCTGGAACAGGAACTGATGTTAATGGCGATGGAGTCATTGATGCATCAGATTTTCCTTATGCTGTAAACGTTAAAGGTAATTCTTTGAAAGGTATTCCAAAGGAGAAGTACACCGTAAGAGCAACTTATGAACACGAAAGTAAATGGGGAACTATTTGGTTCTGGCTCAATCATTCTTATACTGGAGATTTCTCAGCTTCTGGTATTGAAAGATCTTTGGATAGAGTACCGGAAAGAGATACTACCAACATAAGTGGTTCATGGTGGAGTGACGACTATAAGTTATCAGTTAGAGTAGCTGTTAATAATATTCTGGACAATGATCAGATCTATAGTATAAGCACAACTACTGCTGGTGATAATTACAGTAAGTATGGTGGTGCTCTTTCACCTAGAACAATGTACGTAGACGTACGATATAAGTTCTAAAAGAAAAAATACCTTTAAAAATAGGCTGGATTTTCCAGCCTATTTTTTTTATGTTAATTGCGTATACTTAAAGAGATATGAAGCCTTTATCAATTGCAGCTATCCAATTAAGTCTTGCCAGGAAAGACAATTATTCTTTGGTAGAAACTAAGGCTAGGGAGGCTGTATTTAGATTTCCTTGGCTACAAATGTTGGTATTTAGTGAACTAGCAGTTGGAGGTGCAGGGGCTAAAAATTCTTCTTTTTTTCTTTCAGAGTATTTAGATAAATTGAAAGAGTTAGCGAAGGAACTAGACATATGGTTGATCCCTGGTTCATTTTACGAAAAAACTGAAGGTGGGACTTTCAATACTGCACCAGTAATAAACAATAAAGGGGAGTTGGTTACCAAATGTAGAAAATTGTATCCATTCCTTCCATATGAGAGTGGAGTTGAAGCAGGAAGTGAGGTTTGTGTTTTTGAAGTACCCGGCTCAGGGAAAGTAGGCATTCATATTTGTTATGATCTTTGGTTTCCTGAGACCAGCAGAGCCTTAGCTTTTCAAGGAGCTGAAGTTATTCTTCACCCCAGCCTTACAGACACCATCGATAGAGACGTAGAGAGAGCCATGGTGAAAGCTACGGCTGCTCAGCAACAATGTTATTACATTGATGTAAATGCTGGTGGAGAGCAGGGTTGTGGACTTTCTTTAATATCTGGACCAGACGGAGAAATTCTCCATGATGCTAATCTTGGCGAAGAATTCATGTTAATTGAAGTAGATTTTGATAAAGTCAGAAGGTGTAGAAAAAGAGGTCTCAAAGGATTAGGACAACCTATAAAAAGTTTTCGAGACGATCCTAAAAAAGATTTAGCAGAGACTTCAGACAAAGATTATTTAGAAGAGTTAGGAAACCTGGAAGTACCCAAAAAAGAATAATCGCCATAAATTTTGTTCAAATTAATATACTGTCTTAATAAAAGGAGGTTCAAGTGAAGAAGATTTTTTACCTGTTAATATTTTTAACAATAACAGTTTCTGATGTTGTAGCAGAAGAATCGGATTTACCTAAAGGTCCTTTGGGTAAACCGGATTTAAATGGGGTATGGCAGGTACTTAATTCAGCCAATTTTAATCTAGAAGCACACGCTGCTAGTGCCTCTTTAGCTATGGTAGAAGGACCAATAGTTCCTGTACCGCATCCAAGTACTGTTTTATTTGGGGCAGTTGGATCGGTTCCTGCAGGTCTTGGAGTTGTAGAAGGCGGGACCATTCCATATAAGAAGAGGGCTTTAAAGCAAAGAGATGAGAATAAAAAAAATTGGCTAGATAGAGACCCAGAAATCAAATGTTATTTACCCGGTGTGCCAAGAGCAACTTATATGCATTTACCATTTCAAATATTTCATAGCGAAAAGGCAATCTTTTTTGCTTATGAGTATGCCGGAGCAGTCAGAAATATCTACCTTGATGATCCTGGCCCCGCTCCTGTAGATTCTTGGATGGGTCAATCATGGGGTTATTGGGAAGGTAATACTCTGGTAGTTGAAGTCTCAGGATTTAATGACCAAACTTGGTTTGATAGATCTGGAAATTTTCATAGTGATCAATTAAAAGTAACTGAAAGATACACTTTGATAAATCAACATATCATGAATTACGAAGCCACAATTGAAGATGAAAAAATTTTTACCAGACCTTGGAAAATTAGTATGAATCTATATAAAAGAGTAGGTAAGGATGCTCAATTACAACAATTTAAATGTGTTGAATTTGTTGAAGAGCTAATTTACGGAAAGTGGCGTGGTGATTAATAAGATCAACTTTCAAAAGGTTTTGAAATATATATTTTCAATGCTTTTGTTGTGTTCAAATCTTTTATTCACTGAAACAAGTAACCCCAATAAAACTTGGTATGGAGATCCCGATCTTCAAGGGATTTGGACCAATGCTACTTTAACTACTTTAGAAAGGCCCAAGCATTTTAAGACACTAGAAGTCAATGAAGAGGAAGCAAGAAGTGCTGCAAATAAAGCTTCTGCAGACAGTTTTGCATACGACAATCAATATTTAGAAGGAGAAAGTCCTAAAGCAGGAAGGGATGTGGGCGGTTATAACACTGCTTGGATGGATTCGGGAGCGGAATTATTCCAGCTTTTTGGGAAATATAGGACTTCTATCATCGCCTACCCTAAAAACGGGAAGGTCCCTTGGGATCGCGAGAAAGCAAATAAGTTTTTTCAACAAAGGAGAAAAGATAGGTCTAAGAGAAGAGATCATCCAGAATTAAGGGGAGTTGGTGAAAGGTGTGTGGTCGGCTTTGGTTCAAGTGGAGGCCCACCGATGATGAATGTTTTGTATAACAATCACTATCAAATTGTCCAGTCCCCTGGTTACGTTATGATTATGGCAGAGATGGTTCATGATGCTAGGGTCATAAGATTAGATGGGAAGCACCCTCCAGAGAACATCACTCCCTGGCTTGGAGACTCAATTGGTCATTGGGAAGGGAATACTTTGGTCGTAGAAACTACTAATTTCAATCCACAACATACCTTTAGAGGAGGGTTGAGACACTTTTTTGCTATAACGTCTGGAGCAATTGTTACTGAACGATTTACAAGGATTTCTAAAGACCAAATTTTGTATAGATTTTATGTAGATGATCCTGATATTTATAGTCAGGTTTGGGCAGGAGAAATGCCTTTAAGGTCTGTTGAAGATAAGATTTATGAATACGCTTGTCATGAAGGTAATTATTCAATGGCTAATATACTAGCCGGAGCCAGAGAAGAGGAGAAGAGAAGGTGAAAAGTTTAAAAGGAACCGTTTTGTTTTCTTTAATTACAGTCTTTTCTTATGCAGAGGCGGAAGAGGCAATGACAACCTGGTTTGGTGACCCTGATCTTCAAGGAACTTGGACCAATGCCAGCTTAACCACTTTAGAAAGACCAGACAACTACACAAGTTTATTGGTGACAGAAGAGCAAGCCAATTCTGCAGCTACCCAGGCAGCTGATTTTACTGAAGCGATAGATAACCCTTATGAAGAAGGCGAATCACCCAAAGCCGGAGAAAATGTTGGCGGCTACAATACTGCTTGGATGGACCCTGGTACTCAGTTATTTCAAATAAATGGTGAATATAGAAGTTCAATCCTCACTTACCCTGAAGACGGGAAGCTTCCGAGGAAATGGATAAGTTGGGGAATCGAAGCTCCTAGTATTTACCGCATGTTTACCCGTGCCAATCATCCTGAGCAACGAAGCTTAGGAGAGAGGTGTTTAGTCGGCTTTGGTTCTAGTGGCGGACCGCCCATGTTGAATGTTCTTTATAATAATAACTATCAAATTGTCCAATCGCCTGGTTATGTGATGATTTTGGTAGAAATGGTTCACGACGCCAGAATTATAAGACTCGAAGGGAGTCCTCTTCCTGACCATATAAAGCCTTGGTTAGGAGATTCTATCGGGCATTGGGAAGGAAATACTTTGGTAGTAAAAACAAAGAATCATCATTTACAACAACGTTTTAGGGCTGCTATACGACATCAAATTCTTATCACTGAGAATGCTGAAGTGACCGAAAAGTTTACAAGAACTTCAGCAGATGAAATTCTTTATGAATTTAGTGTCAATGATGATGTGGCTTATAAGGATGTTTGGAGAGGGGAGATGCCCTTAAGAAGAGCTGAAGGTAATATATATGAATATGCTTGTCATGAAGGCAATTATTCAATGGCGAATATACTTGCTGGGGCAAGAGAAGAAGAAAGGAGAAATCAATGAAAATCATAATTAGGATCATTTTTTGTTTAAGTTTTGGAGCCTTAACTCTTCAGGCCAATGCCCACCATGCGTTTACAGCTGAATTTGATCCCAAGGCTCCCATTAACATTACCGGAAAGGTTGTGAAAGTTGAATGGATCAATCCTCATGCATGGGTACACGTGGAGGTTGAGGATGAAAAAGGAAAAATTATTTGGATGGTTGAGGGAGGAACTCCGAATACTCTCATTAGAAATGGAATTACTCGGGAAACATTGGTTCCAGGTACTGTGATTATTGTTAGAGGATATCAAAGTAAAGGACGTTTATGCTTACCTAGGTGCATAGCCAATGGTAGAGATGTTACCTTTCCAGATGGCAGTAAGGTATTTATGGGTTCTTCAGGTACTGGTGCTCCAAGAGATGGAGCTGATCCGAGAGACTCTAAAAGAAAGTAATTTCATAGAAATTAAATAAGTTATAGATGAAAAAACTGTTTTTATGTGTAATTTCCTTGTCGCTCTCTTACCAGATTGCAGCTTCCGAAATGGAAGGCCATACAGATATTCATGACGTAATGGCTTACGTCTTAGACCCTGCTGCAGAAGCAATTTGGGATTCAGCTGGCTATGTAATTACAGAAGAGGGTGAGGTGAATCTAGCACCAACAGATCAAGAAGGATGGGATAAAGTTAAAAATGGAGCCAAAGTAATTTCTGAAAGCTCTTACCTTCTTTCCCTGCCCGAAAGAGCATTAGATCAGACTCAGTGGATTGCTTTGTCAATGGCTTTAAAGGACATGGGAGAAAGAGCTTTTAAAGCAGCAGAAAATGAAGATGCTGAAGATTTATTTAAAATAGGAGCTGAGTTATATCAGGTATGTGTTGCCTGCCATCAAACATACTGGATTAAAGAGGAATAAATAATTCCTATTGTCAGATAATAAACATGTTGGAGATTGCTATATGGTTATCTGAGACTGAATGGAGTATAGCCTTACTCGAGTCTCTGTATTTATACCCCTGGATTGAATCTGCCCATGTTCTTTCTATTTGTTTTTTCATCGGAACTTTAATATTTGTTGATTTAAGATTAATGGGGGTTGTTTTTAATAAGTTACCCATATCAGAAATGAATACAAGGGTGCTGCCTTGGTCTATCTTTGGTTTCGGCTTAATGACAATAACTGGTTTGCTTCTCTTCTATGCAATACCAGTAAGAAGTTATCAAAATATATTTTTTAGATTTAAAATTTTTTTAATCCTTTTAGCTGGACTCAATGCTTTTTTATTTCATAGACAGATGTCGCTTGAAGGGAAAAAATGGGATGAAGGTCAAAACATCCCTAAAACCGTTCACCTAAAAGCTGCTGCTTCTTTAATTCTTTGGTCAGGGGTAATTATTTCAGGCCGTATGATTGCTTACAACTGGTTCGATTGTGACAGACAACCGCAGCCTGAATGGGTTAATTGGGCAGCTGGTTGCGTTATGGAACTAAGCCTAACTGGGGGTTTTGATGGAATCTGACAGGTTATTCTTTTTATTTGATAGATTAGAGCAATCCTATATTGGGGAAGCAATTAGAAATTCTATTTGGATGTTTCCTGTCATCGAAGCTGTTCATTTAATTGGTTTAGCAATTTTAGGCGGATCAATATTAGTAGGAGATCTCCGACTTTTAGGCTTGTTACTTTCTTCAAAACCAATTCAATACGTAATAAGACAAACCACATTTATGCTTAAGCTAGGGTTAATTGTCCTAGTTTCAACAGGAATACCTCTCTTTCTAAGTGAGGCCATTAAATGCTATTACAGCAGAGCATTCTGGATAAAAATGAGTGCTTTAATACTTGGATTAATATTTTTATTTTTTATCCGTAATCCTATCTGCCTATCTGCTGAAGAAGACTCCAGAAAATTTAAAATCATAGGGTCTATATCCATATCATTGTGGGCAATAGTTGCTGGATCAGGACGCTGGATAGGTTTTTCCTAGAAAAGGTAATGAAAAGGGGTAAAAAAAGAACATGATTAGTTGGGGGATATTAGGAACCGGGATGATAGCCAGAGCTCTGGCAGTTTCTATGCAAGACAGTAGAGGATCACAGCTAAAAGCAGTTGCCAGTAGATCTATCGAGAAAGCTGAGAAATTCAGTGAAAAATATGGCTGTTCTGCCTTAGAAGGTTATGAAAATCTGTTCAATGATATCGAGATAGACGCAATTTATGTGGCTACACCACACGATTCGCATTTTGACCTTACCTTGGCTGCTCTAAAAGCAAAAAAGTCAGTTCTTTGTGAAAAGCCGATGACCTTGAACTCTACAGAAGCTATGGTGCTCATAGAGGCTGCTAGAGAGAATGATGTTTTGTTAATGGAGGCCTTTATGTACAGAACTCATCCTCAAACCGACAAGATCCGTGAGCTGGTCAAAGAGGAATTTAAGGACATCCCTATAACCATAGAAGCTTCTTTTGGCTTTTCAGCTCAAGTGCCTGAAGAGCATAGGTTGGTTAACCCAGAACTTGGTGGTGGATCAATAATGGATATTGGTTGTTATCCAATGTCTATGTCTAGAATGATTGTCGGACACCAGAATGGAAAGCCTTTTTCGAACCCTGTTGCTATTGAAGCCAAGGGAGAGCTTTCATCAAGAGGTGTAGACTTAAATGCCACTGCTGAATTGTCATTCGATAACGGCTCTAAGGCTTTAATTAGTTCAGCTATAAACAAGCCCCTTAAAAATTCTGTTCTTATTACTAATGAAGAAAAATCTATATACGTTGCAGAACCTTGGCAATGTGGTGAACAAAACAATCGCCAATCTCAGATTATTTACAAGAGGAAAGGAAGAGAAGATGAGGTTATAGATTTTAAAGAAGAAAAAGGTGTTTTCACCTACGAAATAGACCACTTTGTAAGTCTTCTTAATCAAGAAAAAAAACAATCAGAAAAAATATCACATGCAGATAGTCATGGAAATATGGTTTGGTTAGATGCTTGGAGAAAGAATATTGGAGTTTATTATTCAGCGGATAATCCAGAGAACAGGAAATTTTCGCTTTTAGGGGAAACCGCCATAAAAGACAGAGAACCTATCTCTTCTACTGCATTGAGTGGGTTGGATAAAAAAGTTTCTAGAGTTGTTTTTGGCTGTGACAATCAATCAGGAACCGATCATGCCTTTGCAATGTTTGATCACTTCTTTTCTCTAGGGGGAAATGCTTTTGATACAGCCTATATATATAACAATGGAAAGAGTGATGTCTACTTAGGGAAGTGGATGAATCACCGAGGATTAAGAGATCAAGTAGTTGTTCTTGGAAAAGGTGCCCATACTCCTGATTGCTACCCTCATTTAATTAGACCTCAATTAGAAGAATCTCTAGATAGACTTAAAACTGATTATTTAGATATTTATTGTTTGCATCGAGATAATTTAGAAGTGCCCGTCGATGAATTCATTGATGCTCTAAACGAACTGAAGGAAGAGGGGCTAATCAGATTGTTCGGAGCTTCTAATTGGTCTTTGTCTAGATTCTCGGATTCTTTTTTCTATGCAGAAAAAGAAAGTAAAGAAGCATTCAGTGTTTTAAGTAATAATTTTAGCCTAGCTCGGATGTTGGATCCGGTTTGGCCGGGTTGTGAAAGTTGTTCTGAAGAAGAGTTTAAAGATTTTTTAAGGGAAAAACAGGTAGCTATTTTTCCTTGGTCTAGTCAGGCAAGAGGCTTTTTTCTTGATCACCAAGAATTTGAGGGTTCTTTACATGGAGCCAACCCTAATCAACAAGAACAAAATAGAGTTTGGCAAAATATAGAGAATTTAGAAAGAAAAAAACGATGCTTCTCGCTAGCAAATGACAAAGGTGTTGAACCAATAGAACTGGCTCTAGCTTTTGTATTAAACCAAGATTTTCCTTCCTTTCCTTTGATAGGACCTAGAAATTTCTTTGAAACTAGAAGTTCTCTTAAAGCCTTGGAAATTAATCTCAGTCAGGAAGAAAGAGATTGGCTAGATCTTCAGAGCACTTAATACAATAATAACCCTAGAAATTTTATAGGATTGATTTAGCATAAGAGAGTGTTTAGGGTTGTTACTTTTTTGGTTTCTGCATTGTTAGTTAGTTGCGGAGGAGGAGGATCGGGAAGTGATAATTCTGTTAATGTTATTCCTCCAATAACTCCCACACAAACTACTGGTTGTTCGGTTAGCTTCGAGGCTGGTCCATTCACAAAAGTTTGGCCTGGCCTGTCTTGGGAAACAGCAACCCCAGAATCTCAAGGAATGTGCCCAGACAACATAAATGAAGCAATGGATTATGCTTTTCAAGACGGTAATTTTACTGGAGCAGTCATAGTCATTCGAAATGGTTACATTGTTGCTGAAAGATATGCTGATGACAGAATGGCAACGGATTTAGTAACCAGTTGGTCTGTTGCAAAAAGCTTTACTAGTGCACTAATAGGTAAGGCCTTGGACGAAGGTTTGATTAGTAGTTTAGATCAACAGGTATCTGAATTTATTCCTGCTTGGAAAAATACAGATAAGGAGGTTATAACTCTCAGGCAATTGATGACAGTTAAAACCGCTTTAGAATTGTTAGACGGAGGGGATTTTTATGGCGAAGAAGATCAACTCCAAGTATCCATTGATAGAAATTTAATAGGTCAACCTGGGGAGCAGCTCTACACCTATTCTAATTCAGACGTAATGTTAGCGGGAGAGGTGGTCAGATCATCCACTTCCATGACGCCAAAGACTTATTTAGATCAAAAAATTGGTAGTGTTATACGTTTCTCTGGAGAATGGTGGGAAGATACTAAGGGTCACATACTGACTTATTGTTGTCTTGATTCCACCGCAAGAGATTTTGGAAGATTCGGGCTTCTATATGCTAGAAATGGAGAGTGGGAAGGGCAAGAGATTTTATCTGATAATTGGATTACAGAGAGTACCGCTCCAGCACTTTCAGGACAATATGGATTTTATTGGTGGCCAGCGCCAAATACTGGGTTTACAGCTTTAGGAGTTCAAGGACAAGTTGTAGCTGTTTATCCTGCTGAAGATTTAGTGATAATGCGTTTTAGTTCTTATACTAGGATGGGGGATGGAAGTGTTGTTAGAACAGGGGGGAATTATCATGCAACCACTGAACCTGCTAACTTTGAAAGTAATACTCTTATAGATAACGTCCTTGAGGCTCTTGAATAAATAGATAGATTTTAAAAATTTCTTGGGAACTATAAAGAAAATTGTTAATCTATATTTTAGGTTGTTCTGTATTTGATTTAGTACAAGGGGGATCAAATATCAGGTAGTTCTATTACCCTTCAAAGGAGGTGGTCCAAATTAGTATATATTTATTAGCAGGAATTACAGGAGGTGCCTTCTGACACGGGGTAACCCCGGTTCCGGCTACCATGAACAATAGATTGGTAGTTTAGAAGACAGTTGAGATACTTCTTCTAAAAGAACCCCGCCCAAGGCGGGGTTTTTTTATTTAATATCTCAAGATTCCAAATAGAAGAGGTAAAATAAATATGAATTTATTACCTATATTTTTACCTAAAATTAATAAGAAAGTGTAATCTCGAGATACATTTTTTAAAAAACTTAAGGAACTTTTCAGAATGAAAACAAAATTGCTTATTGGACTGGGTGTTGTTGTCATCTTAATTATTGGAATGGGTCTTGGGTATCAAGGAACAAAGACAATAGCTAAGGACTACTTTTTAAAAGATTTAATTCCGTCTGCTACTTTAGATGAGAAAGATGCTTTCGTAGAGAGCGTATCTTTAGATGGAAACTTTCAACCAAAGAAGCTTTTAGAAAATACAAAAAAAGCAAAAAACGTCATATTTCTCATTGGTGATGGAATGAGTGTCAGTCAAGTGACCGCTTATAGACTTTTAAAAGGTGGAGTGAACTCAAGAATTGCAGTGGATAAGTTCCCTTATTCAGGAATAGTGTTAACACATGCTGAAAACGCAATCATTACAGATTCGGCTTCTTCAGCTACTGCATACAGTACTGGCTTCAAAACGAATAATGGCGCATTGGGGATGGATTCTGAAAAAAACAACTTAGAAAATCTAACCGAAACACTCGATAGACATGGATTTGTAAGTTCTCTATTGGCAACTTCTGAAGTGACTCATGCCACTCCGGCTGCTTTTGCTGCTCATGTAGACTTAAGATGGAAGACTGATGAAATAAGTATCCAGATGATGGAATCTAATGTCGTTACCATTTTGGGCGGAGGTAGACACTTTTTCTTGCCCGAAGAAGAAGGCGGTAAGAGAAAAGATGAAAGAAATTTGCTAGAGGAAGTTAATTCTTCTCATGTTGTTTTAACAACAAAAGAAGACATGTTTAATTTTAACAACAACAAACGAGGCAAGATTGTTGGCCTTTTTGCTGATGAGCACTTAAGAAGCCTAGACACGCCTGAGAATCATAATTATGAACCTTCTTTAAGTGAAATGCTTGAGTTTGCAGTTAAACGTTCTAATAAATATATAGAGGAAGGTTGCAAAGGGTTCTTTGTCATGGGAGAAGGATCTCAAGTCGATTGGGCCGGTCATTCCAATAACTTAGAATACCTCAAACGTGAAATGAATGATCTAGATACTGCTGTTGAATGGGCTTTAGAGTTTGCAAAAGCAAACAAAGATACTTTGGTGGTCGTGACCGCTGATCACGAAACAGGAGGTCTGCTCATAGAGCCGTCAAATCTTGCTGACTATGGTGGTAATGAGGTTAAATTTTCATTCAACACTGCTGTTGGCAGAGGCTCTCATACAGGTGTGCCGGTACCTATTTATGCTTATGGCCCAGGCGCTGAAAATTTTACTGGAACTTTAGATAATACGGATGTCTATAAGGCTATTTTAGCCTCATTGGAAACAGGTTCTAATTCAGGAAGTTGTGTCCAATAAAAAAATTAAAACGGATAAAAAATATTTTTGGGAGAGAAGTAATGAGAGAAAGAAAATTTTGGGGATGGGGATTTCAAGATCAGGTACTTTCGAAGGAAGAAGAAGAAAGTGTTGAAAAAAGAATTGCACAAAATTTTGGTCTTAATGAAGTAGAAGCCTTACCCATACCATTAGCTAAGGATATTGAATTACCCAAAGCCAAGGTTATACCACCTGAAACTTTAAAGAATATTCTTTCTGATGATCAAGTCGAAAGGCTTAATCATACTTATGGCAAATCATTCCCTGATGTTGCAAGAGCAATGCTGGGTTTATTTCCTAATCCACCAGATCTTGTAGCTTTCCCTAATAACCAGGAAGAAGTAGTAAACATCTTAGATTGGGCCAACGAGAATAATATTGCAGTTGTTCCTTACGGTGGAGGATCCAGTGTTTGCGGGGGAGTGGAGACTGATGTAGGCGATGATTATTCAGCAGTTATCTCTCTTGATCTAAGGAACTTAAACCAAGTTCTAGAAATAGATAAATCAAGTAGGGCAGCTCGAATTCAAGCTGGTATTTTTGGTCCTGCCTTGGAAGACGAACTAAAAAAATCTAATCTGACATTAAGGCACTTCCCTCAAAGCTTTGAACATTCAACTCTAGGAGGGTGGATAGCTACTAGATCAGGAGGTCATTTTGCTACTCTTTACACACACATAGATGATTTTGTTGAATCCACTACCATGGTTACTCCTAGTGGTGTTATTGAGTCAAGAAGATTACCAGGCTCTGGAGCAGGCCCAAGCCCAGATCGAATGGTCATTGGCTCTGAAGGTATATTAGGTGTAATAACTGAAGCCTGGATGAGATTACAAGAAAGGCCTAACTTTCGAGCTTCTTGCCCTGTCTTATTTGATGATTATGAAGATGCTTTGAATGCAACTAGGCTTATAAGTCAGTCTGCCTTATTTCCTGCGAATTGCCGGCTTCTCGATGCTAATGAAGCTCTTTTTAATGGTGCAGGAGATGGTTCTAAACATTTACTTATATTGTCGTTTGAGTCGGCTGATCACGATATGGATGCATGGCTAAAAAGATCTTTAGAGATTGCTTCTGAAGCAGGGGGGCAATACGAACTACCTGAAGAAAGGAAAGAGGATGCCCATAAATCAGGAGCTTCCGGAACGTGGAGAAATAGTTTTATTAGAGCACCTTATTACCGAGAAGCATCAGTAAGGAGAGGTATCATTCAGGATACTTTTGAAACTGCTATAACTTGGGATAAAGGATTTGAATTTATTGAAACTTTAAAAGAAAGGGCTTCAAAAGCAATAAAAGAAATTACAGGCAAAGAATCAACTGTAACTTGTCGTTTAACTCATACTTATCCAGATGGATTAGCTCCATACTTTTCCTATACAGCCTACGCCACTCCTTCAACCATGATAGATGTTTGGAAAAATATCAAGATAGCTACTAATCAAATCTGCGTTGAACATGGGGGTACAGTCACTCACCATCATGCAGTGGGACGAGATCATCGTGTTAAGGGCTATGACTTGCAAAGACCCGAGGGGTTTAAAGACATGTTGGTATCAGCTAAATTAGGAGTTGATCCTAGATCAATTATGAACCCAGGAGTACTAATAGATCCCAAAGGAAAAAAGCATAAGCATTGGATGGAAGATTAAGGTTAAATGCAAAAAAAGAACCTTTCTGTCATAATTTAAAAAATTCGGAGGTTATTATGGACAAACAAGCTACTTTTTCAGAAATGAAGTATGGAACTGCTGAAGATTACGCAATAATCGCAGAACAGGGATCAGAACATGCCAGTGAGTTACCTAATAGAATTATGGATCACCTAAATCTACTTAAAGGTGGTACTGGAGGATTTGCGGTCGATAGATTTACTCATAGCATACAAACTGCAAGCAGGGCACATCGAGATGGCAAGGATGAAGAATACGTAGTTTGTGCATTACTTCATGACATAGGGGACTCAATTGCTTCAGCCAATCATGCTGATTTAGCAGCTACTATGTTGGAGCCGTTTGTCTCCGAAAAAAATTTTTGGATTGTTAAACATCATGGCATATTTCAAGGTTATTATTTCTTTGAGCATATGGGGCTAGATAAAAATATGAGAGATCAATTTAAAGATCATGAATACTGGAATGATTGCGCTGAATTTTGTGCTAAATACGACCAAAATTCTTTTGATCCTGAATATGAAAGTTTACCAATAGAGGAATTTATTCCGATGGTCCATAACGTGTTTGCTAAGCCAAGAAACTCCATTTATAAGAAAAGAGATTATTAGTTTCAACATTTTTAATGGATAAGATTGATGCTCTTATCAAAGAACTTACTTTAGAAGAAAAAGTTTCAATTTTGTCTGGCTCTGATGCTTGGCACACCACCCCTGTAGAAAGACTCTCAATACCTAGAGTTAAGATGACCGATGGGCCTAATGGGGCTCGTGGAGACGGTGGCAGTAAAGTTTCTTCTGCTTGTTATCCTAACGGTTCAGCCATTGCTTCTACTTGGGATACAGAACTAATAGAAGCTCTGGGTAAATCTCTGGGAAGAGAAGCAAAGAGTAAAGACGCAGATGTATTACTGGGTCCTACGATTAATATCCATAGACATCCTTTGGGTGGAAGACACTTTGAATGTTATTCAGAGGATCCGTTTTTAACTGGAGCAGTTACTGTAGCCTATGTAAAAGGAGTTCAATCTCAGGGCGTTGCTGCTTGTATAAAACACTTTGCCGGTAACGATACTGAATTTCAAAGACATACTGTTAGTTCTAACATTAAGCCTAGGGCACTTAGAGAGATTTATCTATTGCCATTTGAGATGGCAGTTAAACAGGGCGGAGCTTTAGGAGTGATGTCTGCTTACAATCAGCTAAATAATATTTATTGTTCTTCCCACGAAGAGCTTTTAATCAGTATTCTTAAAGAGGAATGGAATTTTCCGGGTTATGTTGTCAGCGATTGGGGGGCAGCTTTACAAACTATTGAAAATGCTAATGGAGGATTGGATTGTGAGATGCCGGGACCTGCAAAAACCTGGGGAGAAAATCTCGTAAAAGCGGTAAAAGATAATAAAGTTAAAGAAGCTACTATTAATGACAAAGTAACAAGAATTCTCAGAGTGGCAGAATTTACTGGTCGTCTACAGAATCCAGAAGAAAAACCTGAAGAGTCAAATGACTTAAAAGAGGACAGAGAGTTAATTAAGCTGGTCGCAGCTGATTCAATGGTACTTCTTAAGAATGATGGGGTATTGCCTTTTAACAAATCTGAAATTAAAACACTAGCTGTTATAGGTTCTAACGCTGAGAAAGGGCAATTCATAGGAGGGGGTAGTGCGACAGTAAAACCACATTATGTAGTGCACCCTTTAGAAGGTTTAGAACAAAACCTTAAAGAAAACCTATCGGTTAAATACGCAAAAGGCTGCCATATTCATAAATTCCTGCCCGCAATAGAACAAGAGCTTATCAATTGCCCAAAAACTGGAAAATCTGGTTTTTTGGTAGACTTTTACAAAGGTGAAGATTTTGGCGGAGAAGTTCTAAAATCAACTGTCATGACTGGAGGAAGATTCTGGGCGTTAACTGGTTTTGGTGTAGATGTCGCTTCAAAAATGAAATCTCCATCTTTATCAGTAAGATTTAGCGCAACATTACAACCCAAGGTTTCAGGAGAGCATACTTTTGAGCTGGTTAGCATCGGACCTGCTCGTCTAAAGATTGATGGAAAAGAGATAGTTGACAACTGGACTTCTCAGGAACCTGGTGACGCCTTTTTCTCTTATGGCAGCGCACCACGAAGATCTTCAGTTAATTTAGAGGCAACAAAAGAATATTTAGTTGAAATTGAATATAAATGGGCAGGAAGATTTCCTGCGGTACAGATTGGAATGCTTCAACCTGATGAAGAAGATTTAATAGAACAAGCAGTTTCTTTAGCCAAAGAAGTTGATGCGGTGGTCATGGTAGTAGGAACGAATTCTGATTGGGAAACTGAAGGAAATGATAGATCAACGCTTCAGCTTCCTGGAGACCAAGACGAACTAATAGATAGAGTGGTGAAAGCGAATCCAAATACTGTGATTGTTGTAAATACTGGTTCGCCTATCAGCATGCCTTGGATTAAAGACGCGAAATCAATTCTTCAATGCTGGTTTCCTGGCCAAGAGTTTGGTAACGCCTTATATAATATTCTCTTTGGGGAAGTTAATCCTTCAGGGAAGCTGCCAACCACTTTTCCCAAAAGTTTAAAAGACACACCAGCTTTTAATCACTACCCTGGAGAAAATCTACAAATGGATTACCTTGAAGAAATTTTTGTAGGTTATCGTTGGTATGAAAAAGAAAAAATAAAACCTTTATTTCCTTTTGGATTTGGACTTTCTTACACAAGTTTTGAGTATTCAAACTTGAGAATAATTCCACCCAAGCAGGAAGATTCAGCAATCGCTTTTTCTTTCAAAGTAACTAATACAGGTGGTATTAGAGGAAAGGAAGCAACTCAATGTTATGTCAGCGTTCATAATTCTTCGATTGAAAGAGCACCTAAGGAACTTAAAAGATTTTCTAAAGTTGATTTAGACGTTGGTGAGACTAAAGAGCTTACTTTTGAGTTAACTGAAAGAGACCTTTCTTACTGGAATGAAAGTGCAGGGAGTTGGGCAGTTGAACCAGCAGAATATAGAATTCATGTAGGAGGTTCTTCTGAAGAAACCCCACTTGAAGCATCGACTTGGTTGGGCTAAGTACTACTTAGCAGTTATGCCACCATCAACTATTAATTCAGTCCCAGTAATAAAAGAGCTGTCATCTGAGGCCAGAAATACAGCAGTTTGAGCAATTTCTTCAGGCTTACCAAATCTTCCTAAAGGGTGGAGTTCAGAAACTTGAGCTCTCGCCTCATTATCTCCTGATCCAGTTTGCTCGATTATAGTGTCAACAACTTGTGACCCCATTAAGGTATCTATTACTCCAGGGTGAATGCTATTTGCTCTTATGTTGTACTCGAGAGAAGCACACTCTAAGGCAGTGCTTTTTGTAAATAGTCTGACCGCCCCCTTTGAAGCTGTGTAAGCGCCATGATTAGGACTTCCCCCTAAACCAGCAATGGAGGACAAGTTAATAATGGACCCGCTAGATTCTCTTTTCATGGATCTTTTTTTAATTTCTGGAATGGCTGCTTTGGTTCCTAAGAAAACCCCTTCGACATTAACTGAAAACATTTGCTTCCAGGCCTCAAGAGAGGTTTCTTCTATTGGTCCATTAAAATATATTCCCGCATTATTTACCAGAATGTCCAGACCTCCGTAAGTATCAGAACAATGGAGAATTGCATTACTCCAGTCTGTTTCCTTGGTTACATCATGTTTAACAAAAGTAGCTTGATATCCTTTGCTTGTTAATTCTAAGGCTTTATCTTCCCCTTCTTTATCTAATAGGTCACTAATGACTACCTCAGCACCAGCTGCACACATAGCATCCGCAATGGCTCCGCCAATACCTCTGGCACCTCCAGAGATTAAAGCTATCTTGTCTTTAAGATCAGCCAAAACTTAAACCTTCTCAGGTGCTCCCTTTTCAGACACTTCATCATCATGGTATTTTTTTGCTTCAAGCAATTCAGGCATCAATGCATCAAGTTGTTCTATAGTCCAAAGATTTTCAGTAGTGAAGGATTTAATGACAGCAGGTTGTTGCATGATGCCCAGGGTTCCTGCTTGAGAATGAATAATTTGGGAGGTCACATTGTCAGCAGCAGCAGAGCACAACCAAGTTACAACAGGAGCTATTTGTTCAGGTCCTTGAGTCCAGTCATTTTCATCGTACTTTCTTCCTGCTGCTTCTATTAAGTCAATAGTAAGTCGGGTAGCTGCTCCAGGAGATATGGTATTTACTGTGCATTTATATTTTGCTACTTCCAAAGCTAGTGACCTTGTGAAACCAGCTATACCTGCTTTAGCCGCTCCGTAATTGGTTTGACCAAAATTTCCAAATAAACCAGACACAGAAGACATGTTTAAAATTCGACAGTTCAGCCTGTTGTCATCTCGTATATATCTCACAAAAGGGCGTGTGCAGTTGTAATGTCCTTTTAAATGCACTTCCATGATTCCATCCCATTCACTCTCTTCCATGTTGTATAAAGTCTTGTCTCTTAGAATGCCTGCATTATTGACCAGAATATCCATTGCTCCGAATGAATCGATGCAAGTTTGAAAAATACCTTGCCCGCCTTCAACTGTCCCCACAGTGTCATAGTTAGCTGAAGCTTCTCCTCCTAAATCTTTGATTTCTTTGACAACTTCATCTGCTATTTTTCCTTCACCCGTACCGTCTCTGTCTCCCCCTAAATCGTTGACAACTACTTTTGCTCCTTCTTTTGCAAAGCTGAGACAGATTTCTCTTCCTATTCCTCTACCAGCTCCAGTTACAGCTGCTATTTTTCCATTTAATACACCCATGATTCTCCCTTTAAATATTTTTTCTTCACTTTATTTTATCTTAATCATTTATAAGAAAAATAATAATATCAAAGAGCGCTTGTATTTAATCTAATTTATACAGCAAAATGATCACAACAAGGATTAATGAATGGCGGAACAGGAAGTAAAAGCTCAAGGGGCTAGTTTAAATACCATGCTTACCTTCGGTATAGGGAGTATGACTGTTGGTATCAAAAATAATTTACTAGGAACTTTTTTAT
>CAXFFS010000020.1:0-18933 GCA_964002385.1 uncultured Gammaproteobacteria bacterium
CTTTGCAGTCATTACAGATATTTTAGGTGACGAGGATCATTTAGGAGATATGGACTTTAAAGTAGCTGGAACTGCAGATGGGATAACTGCACTTCAAATGGATATCAAGATAGATGGGATCACCGAACAAATTTTTGATGAAGCACTTAAAAAAGCTAATACAGCTAGGGCTGTTATTTTAGAAAAAATGAATGATGAATTATCAGAATCTAGGGAACAATTATCTTCAAAAGCTCCCCAAGCTGTAATTGTTCAAATTGATACCAAAAAGATCAGAGATATTATTGGAAAAGGTGGTGAAACTATAAGGAGACTTGTTGAGGAGACAGGAGCACAGATAGACGTAGATGATTCTGGCAAAGTAACAATTTATGGAGACACACCTGATTCAAGGGCGATGGCAGTTGAACAAATTAACGCTATTACTGCAGAACCAGAAGTCAACAAAATTTATACAGGAAAAGTAGCTAACATCGTGGAGTTTGGAGCTTTTGTGACGATCATGCCAGGCAGAGATGGATTGGTACACATTTCAGAAATTGCTGAGGAAAGAGTTGAAAATGTATCTGATTATTTTGTTGAAGGAGAAGAAGTAAAAGTAAAAGTTCTTGAAGTAGATAGACAAGGAAAGATTAGATTAACCATGAAAGGGCTTGAGGGTTAAAAATTTGAATCTTTATGTTTTTTATGATAAGTCCCTGTTTGTTTATTTATTTGCTTTCGAGTTAAATGACGCTGTCTGGGAATTACCCAGGCGTATGTTTAGCTAAAAATAAAGGGTGAATTATGGGTGCATTTAATATGGTAAAAGACATCATAGGTCAATTGACTGGTATTGTTGTATCTCTTATCGCATTAGGAGTTGCAGCTGGAATCGTTTTTGGATCTGGCCTTCCTTTTGTGGGTGGAGTACTAGACGGCCTTCTAGGAGTTGTTAACACACTTGGTGATAACGGCTTAGTAGGTTTGATAGTATTAGCAGTACTACTTGATCTATATAGATAAGTCTTTTTACTTAACTATTGCATAGAATGGGGGGCTCTTTAAGGGCGCCCCTTTCTTTTATTGGATTGCTAATGGGGGTTATATGGATCTTTTAGAAAAAGTAAAACATTGGTTATTGGAAGCAACTAAGCTTCTGGGCTTAATCGTTGCTGTTTCAATTCTGGTTTCTATTTTATTTGGAACTTCTGCACCATTTTTTGGCAGTGTTCTAACAAATATTGAACCAGTAATTGCCACGTTGGGATCTGAAGGTCTGGCTGTTATCATAGCTCTGATAATAATTTTAGGGGTTTGGAACAGTAGATCTTAAAAAAGATTAAAATAAAAAGGCATCTTATTGAAGATGCCTTTTTTTTGTCTGGGAAGAAATATGAAAATACAACAAGGTAGGGTTTCCATAAAAGAAGGAATCGTAATAGGGGAAGGGGACGGAAGATCTTTAGAGGCAGATGTTTTTCTTCCACCCTTAGAAGAAAAAAACAGACCAGCGGTACTCTTTATTCACGGAGGAGGCTGGATTGAAGGAGACAGAAGTCAGCTAAGAGGGTATGGCATACTTCTAGCACGATTAGGATTTGTATGTATGTGTAATTCTTACAGGCTTTCTAATGAATCCATCTGGCCAGCACAAATTCAAGATGTTAATTGTGCCATTAGATATTTAAGAGCTAATGCAACTGACTTAGGGTTGGATCCTGACAGAATAGGTGTCTCAGGTAATTCTGCTGGCGGACACCTGTCTTTAATGGCAGCAGCTACAAATTACGATCAAATTTTTGAAGGAGAAGGAGGTAGTAATGAGGTCTCTTCTAAAATTAAAGCAGTCTGTGCTATCTATCCACCTACTACAATCAGGCAGTTAGAAATGCCTAATCCTTTAGAAAATGCTTTTCTTATGCTTATGGGGAAGGAAGCTAAGAAAGAAGATTATGACAAAGCAAGCCCCCTTAATTACGTTACTGAAGATTATCCGCCTTGTATGTTGATACATGGGTCTACAGATAGTGTTGTTAGATTAAAGGACAGCACAAAATTCTATGAAAAATTAATAGAATTTAATAGACCCGCTTCTTTGCATATTTTTTCAGAAGAAGAACATGCTTTTGATGGCGAACCAGATTACGGAAGAGCCATAGCGGATCTTCAAGCTTTGTTTTTCTTAAAGTATCTCTAAGAGCGTCGAATCTAGACTTAAGAGTTTTGTTAAGATACAGATCTGAATTTAATAAACACAGGATAAATAAAAATTGACTGACGATTTTTATTCAAAGAAACCACCTGTAGGTGGAGGTAAAGGTAATCCTATGGGGGAACCTCGTTTCACTGAAATTGCCACTTTCATGCGAGCACCTCTAGCTGAATCATTGGATAATGTAGATATTGGTCTGATAGGTGTACCAACTGATTTGGGGGTTACTAATCGTGCTGGTGCAAGGCATGGTCCACGAGAAATTCGTAACTCTTCTAGTTTAATGCGTACCTTTAATTTAGGAATGAATGTTAATCCTTATGAATTATGCCATGTGGCAGATTTAGGCGATGTGAAGTTTTCTCACCGTTATGACCTAAATAAACAGGTAGAAGAAATTGAATCTTTCTTTCAAAAGATAGTTGAAAAAAATATTCTACCAATAAGTGCTGGCGGTGATCATTCCATCACTTATCCAATTTTAAAAGCTATAGCTAAAGAAGAGCCAGTTGGCATGGTACATGTAGATGCCCATACCGATACTTGGGGAGAGATCTGGGGTTCAAAGTTTCACCATGGGGCACCTTTTCGCCTTGCGGTGGAAGCAGGAGTTCTTGATCCTAATAGAACCATCCAAATAGGAATCAGAGGAGGCCAAAATTTTATGGAAGGGATAGAATTTTCGCAGTCGCATGGCATGCGAGTAGTCTTTATGGATGAATTCTCTGCTCTAGGTGTAGAGAAGGTTATTCAAGAAGCAAGGGAAGTGGTTGGAGAAGGAAAAACCTACATTTCTTTCGATGTCGATGGACTTGATCCAGTTTATGCCCCTGGTACAGGAACACCAGAAGTAGGGGGCATAACAACCTTAGAAGCGCAACAACTTTTGAGAGGTTTAAGAGGACTTAATTTAATAGGAGGAGATGTAGTTGAAGTGGCCCCCCCTTTTGATAATACCGGGAACACTGCTCTGGTAGGAGCAACTATGATGTTTGAAATCCTTTCATTAATAGCAGACTCTAATTTTGGGTAAGAATGCTGATTTGATTATCATTTGCATAGTTCGAAAATGACATGCATAGCTTGAGAATAGGAGTTTGTTATGACTTCAGAAACCCTCCTGATTCAGGTCTTACTGATAGTCAGTTATATGATGAAATATTAGAACAGGTTAAATGGCTTAATCAGATTTAACCCAATTTAACCAGGTTTTTTTAAATTCGACATGGTATTGCTCTATCTTTAAAGGTAATTCAGGCTTCTTCGCTTCTTCTAATTCTATCCCAAGACTTATAACCTAATACGATAATGAAAAGATAGATGAAAAACAGAAAAGATGTTAAATAAAGGTCTCTTGACAGAAAGATGTAAATAGAAATTGAGTCTATTACAAACCAGTAAATCCAATTCTCAAGAACTTTCTTGGCAACCATATAAGTAGTGATAATTGCACCCCAAGTAGTCAAGGAATCCATGAACGGCAAAGCAGCTTCAGTATATTTTTCTAACATCCATCCAGATCCAAGGGCTAGGAGTAGAATCACTGAAATAGCAGATAAATGTTCTGAAAGATTCCATGTTTTAACTACCAGTCCTTGGCTGTCACTATTTAGAAGCCACTGCGACCATCCGTAAAATCCCATGACAATGTAAAAAATTTGTAAACTTGCTTCCATATAAAGACCTGCCATATACATTATGAAGAGATATAAACAGGAACTTAATATCCAAGCAATCCAACACCAAATATTTTGTTTTACAGCTAAAACTAAATACAGAATAGCTAAAATCACAGCTGCAATCTCAAGAAGCTTCACAAGAGAGAGATCAAAAGTCATATCGAACTAAAATACCCATATGCCTTGGATCCCCTTGTCTTTCGTAGAGCGTTGGGGAGAAGTTAGGAGGCTTGTTACCGAAATAGAAACCACGAACAGAGTAATAGTTATCGAAAAGGTTTCTTATCCAAAACTCATAGTTCCATTGTTCTTTTTTATAACCCAATACAAGGTTCGATAAAAGGTAAGATTTTGATTTATTTGCATGAGAATCTGAGTAGTAAAAACTACTTTTACCTGTCATATCAAAGGATAAGTAAATATCGTTCCTAGGCTCCCAGTTTAGTCCAATGGCGTAAGTTCGCTTAGGAGCATGTGCTTGGTCTCTTCCTTCAAGCTCTGGCCTTGATTCATAGCTATTTATTTTTGTTCTCAAAAACCCCACAAAAGAAAAGATATTTAGATAATCGGTTAAAGCTGCATTTAGATTCACTTCAATCCCATAATTAACACCCTCTGCTGCATTTTGGGTCAGGAAGGAAAAAGTGTTTGGATCATTAGGGTCAGATTGAGTTGATATAAGCACCTGTTGATTTTTTCTATCTGAATAAAACAGAACTGCGTCTAGACTCAATTTAGAGCTTGGATATCTCGTGTTTATACCAACTTCATAATTCATTAGGTATTCAGGATCATACATAAGATTCTTGTTTGATGAATTGGGCTGAAGACCTAGTCCTAAATTGAAACCGCCTGATTTATAACCTCTGCCAATACTTAAATAAAAGTTGGTGGTTTCATGCCATGCTTTTAAAAGAGAGATTTTTCCACCCGACATCTGATTGGACGGCGAAAAGGATTCACCATATGAATCGTTATATTTTGATTCCCAATCTTCCCATCGAAGACCAAGGATCACCTTTGCTGAAGTCGAAATCAGATATTCGAAATGACCGAAAGCTGAAAGGTTTCTCGAGTCGTAATAACTTGCCGAAGAAAAGTCAACTATGTATGGTTGGTAACCGCTAAAAGGGTCTTCATAAATGCCTTCATCCTTCCTGTCATTTCTTTCTTTTATATCCAAATAATAAATACCCATTACCCATTCATGTCTAAGGCCTCGATCGAAGTCTGCTCGCCTAGATAAAATCCTAATTTCCTGATTAATAGATTTTCTTGATCTGTTGGTTTCAGAAAAAAAATCATACACGTAAGGTGCATTCGTCACGGGATTTCCCCAATCAGCATCATAGCTAAATACGATGTCTGAATGCGAATAACTAGATAAACTTTGTAACTCAAATCTTTTCGCCCTATGAAAAATTTTTAAACCATAGGCATTGGTGTCTTGCGAGTCCATACCCGGTTTATCAGAAAGCGTGTTTAAACTTCCATCGATGGTCCAAACGTCAGCTGGGTCGTTCAGGTCAGTGTTCATTATCAAGAAATTTAGATCAGTTTTATCATTTACCTCCCAATTAAATTTTACACGTCCAGTGAATTCATCTTTTCTAGACGTATCAGATCGTTGTAGATAGAGATTCTTTCGAAAACCATCCATTTGATCTTTTCTTAAAGCAACTCTGTACTTGAAATTTTGATTTGAGTTAACAGGTCCACCAAATGCTAGTCCAAGGCTAGCAATGCCATAAGATCCAAAATTCACTTCACTATTTCCTTCAAATACATCGGTAGGATCTTTACTCTTGATATAGATAAGACCCGCCAAGGCATTAGCGCCTATTCTTGATCCCTGTGGGCCCCGATATACCTCAATTTGCTCTAAATCAAAAGCAGTAGCTATACCCCCTTGTCCAGAAAAATCTATATCATCAATAATGAATCCGACCGAAGAATTAGGAGTTCCTTCGTAGCCAGATCTTTCACCAATTCCTCGAATTTGAAAATAACGAGGTCTGGAGTCACTGCCAGCAAAATTTAAATTTGGTATCAAGAAAGAAAGCTGCTCAAAATGCTTGATTGGCTGACTCTTAAGCAGTTCTTGATCAAGAATTACAACGCTACCGTCCGAATCTTTAAGCTCAGCTTGTCTCCATGTACCTTTAACAACAATCTCTTCTATCTCACCGGTCCTGGCTTCAAGACTAAGCCAAGAAACAGACAGGATTAAGAAAAAAAAAGTTAATTTAGAATTTAATAAATACGCCATCCCTCCGCCATTATTATATGGTTCAGGTTCAAAGGGTTCCTTCTAAGGTCTCAGGTCAATGACCACCCCTTGCACTTAGTTGAAATGATAATATAAATTCCCCAACTTTTGTTGATTCTTATGCAAACCCTTTACCTAAAGGGCAGGGAGGTGGTGGCTATGGATGGACTTGAACCATCGACCTCAGCATTATGAATGCTGCGCTCTAAACCAGCTGAGCTACATAGCCAAGGGTCAGGATTGTCAGAGTCTAGCTTATGAAAGTCAAGCTGCTATTAAACATTAAAGAGGAAATGCATGATATCTCCATCTTTAACCAAGTAATCTATGCCCTCTGTTCTAAGTTTTCCAGCTGATTTAGCTCCTGCTTCACCCTTAAATTCAATAAAGTCCTCATAAGAGATGGTTTCAGCTCTAATAAAACCCTTTTCAAAGTCTGTGTGTATTTCCCCTGCAGCCTCAGGTGCGGTTACTCCTTTTTTTACAGTCCAAGCCCTAACTTCTTTTGGACCTGCAGTGAAGAAAGTTTGAAGGTTTAGCATGCTGTAGCTTTCTCTTATTAATTTATTCAAACCAGGCTCATCCATTTGCATTTCATTTAATATTTCAAGCCGTTCTTCTTTTTCTAATTCTGCAATCTCTGACTCAATTTGATTGCATAATGCAAGTACTCTAGATCCTTTAGATTTAGCATATTCTTGTAACTTTTTAAGTAGAGGGTTACTTGTTTGGGGCTCTCCTATGTTTGCAATATAAAGACAAGGTTTCATGGTAATAAGTTGCAGATCTCTAAAAAATTTGTCTTTATTCACAGACATTGAAGAATCTCTACCTAAAACCCCTTGATTCATTTCTTTCTCAAGAGTTTGAAGTCTCTCAACTTGTTCTGAAGCCTTTTTATCGCCACTTCTTGCAACTCTTTCCAGTTTGTCCTTGGCCTTTGAGACTATTTCAATATCTGCAAGAAGTAATTCAGTCTCGACTACCTCCAAATCCACTATAGGATCAATTTCTTCATGAACATGAAGAATATTTTTATCTTCGAAACATCTGACTACATGAATTATTGCTTGAGTTTCCCTTATATGAGATAAAAATTGATTGCCTAAACCTTCTCCTTTGCTTGCACCTTTTACTAGCCCTGCAATATCTACAAATTCAGTAGTAGTCGGAATTGTTGATAGTGGATTAACTAAGCTTGAAATGAAATTGAGACGATCATCTGGTACAGGTACTACGCCTTGGTTCGGCTCTATAGTACAAAAAGGAAAATTTTCAGCATCTATACTGGCTGAAGTTAAAGCATTAAATAAGGTTGATTTACCAACATTAGGTAATCCTACGATTCCGCACTTCAAACTCATTTTAAAACAATAAATTTTAGGTATGCAACTCAAGCATTGCTCGTTGCCAATTATCTTGAAAGATTAAGTTCATTATGTCCAAAGTACTCTCAAAAGAAGTATCCAATATAGCTCTTTCTTTTTTATTTACTTTGCCTAAAACATACTTGACCACATCTTTGCCATCTCCTGGATGGTCTATGCCAATTCTCATTCTCTTAAAAGATGAATCACCTTGAAGACTGTCAATTATATTTCTTAATCCATTATGACCACCATGACCTCCTCCCTCTTTTAATTTAATTTTTCCTAAAGGTAGATCTAGCTCATCGTGGATCACCAATATGTCTTGTGTAGGCAGTTTTAAATAACTCTTTATTGCCGAAGCAGTTTTTCCACTTTCATTAACATAAACTAACGGAATGCAAAGATGGATCTTTTTTTGTTGTAACTTTTTGCACCCATATAAACCAAAGAACTTATCTTCTTTGGAGAAAGAGACTTCTATTTTCTGGGAAAGAAATTCTACAAATTCAGCACCGCAATTATGCCGACTTTTCTCATACTCTTTTTCTGGATTGCCCAACCCAATTATGAGCAAATTGTTAGATGACATACTCTAAGGAATAGTTATTCTTTTTGTCCTTTCTTTGAAGAATCTGATTCTTCGCTTTCTGAAGGAGAGTCTTGACCTTCTGGTGTATCTTCAGTTTCTCCTTCTTCTCCTTCTTCTCCTTCTTCTCCTTCTTCTCCTCCTTCTAGTTCTTCTCCTTCAAGTTCCACTTCTTCTTCCTCAATAATCATTTCTCTTGCTTCAGTTATTGAAACAACAGCTTGATCTCTATCTTCAGCTTGCGCAAGTAAGGTAATTTCAACACCTTCAGGGAGCTTTATTTCACTCAGAGATACTGTGTCTCCAATATCCAATTCTAGGACATCAATTTCTAATTGCTCCGGAAGGTTTGATGCTAAACATGAAATTTCTACATCATTAATTAAGTGATTAACTTGTCCTCCACTAGCTTTTACTCCAACACAATTTTCGTCATTTAAAGTCCTTATCGGAACAACTAATGTAATTTTGGAGTCAGGGTCAACTCGCATAAAATCTGCATGAAGAACTCTTGAGGTTGCAGGGTGTCTCTGGATTTCTTTAATCACTACATCAACTTCTTTGCCTTCAATAGAAATTCTAAGTATTTGTGTAGCAAAACCAGCAACTTCAGATGCTTTTACTATATCCTTTTCCATAATGGATATTTTTTTAGGCTCTTCTTTACCCCCGTACACAACACCTGGAATAAAGCCAGATCTTCGTAGGTTTCTGTTAGAAGATTTTCCTTCAGAACTTCTTTCTGCAGCAGATAAATTAACCTGTTCGCTCATTTATTTTTCTCCTTAGTAAAGAATTATAAGAACATTGCACTAATTGACTCTTCATTATTAACTCTCCTGATAGCTTCAGCTAGTGTGGGGGCTAGAGATATAACTCTAATCTTTTTACAAGCCTTTGCGGAATCAGAGAGCGGTATGGTATCGGTTACTACTAATTGATCAAGCTTTGATTTATTAATCTTTTTAATAGCGTCTCCTGAAAGTACTGGGTGGACAATGTAGGCAAAAACTTTTCTTGCTCCTTTATCTTTTAAGGCACTCGCAGCATTACAAAGAGTTCCAGCTGAATCAACAATATCATCTATTAAGATGCATTCTTTGTTTTCCACCTCTCCTATAACGTTCATTACTTTAGATTGGTTGGATTCGTCCCTAACTTTATCTATTATTGCTAGATCAGATAATCCCAGTACCTTAGCAAGAGCCCTTGACCTAATAACACCTCCAGCATCAGGAGAAACTACTAAAATGTCGTTAAGCTTCAAGCTTACAATGTCATCATGTATGACTCTTGTTCCATAGACATTATCTACTGGAATATCAAAAAACCCTTGTATTTGTTCAGAATGAAGTTCAACTGTTAAAACTCTGTCTATGCCTGATCTTTCAAGAATATCAGCTACAACTTTTGCGCTTATAGGAACTCTTTCAGATCTAACTCTCCTGTCTTGTCTAGCGTAGCCATAATAAGGAATGACGGCTGTAATTCTGCTTGCTGAAGATCTTTTTAAAGCATCAACCATTATTACTAGTTCCATCAGGTTCTCATGGGTTGGAGGACAGGTAGGTTGTATAAGAAAGACATCCATGCCTCTTACATTTTCCTGTATTTTTACACTTATTTCTCCATCACTGAATCGTTCTACTTTCGAATTACCCAGTTTTAGTTTAAGTTTTTTTGCAACATCCTTTGACAAACTTAGATTTCCATTTCCTGAGAAAAGTATTAATTCTGGTTTTCCTGCTTGCATAATCTTATTTTACTATACCTGGTTGGGGTGGCAGGATTCGAACCTGCGAATGGTGGCATCAAAAGCCACTGCCTTACCGCTTGGCCACACCCCAACATTTTGGGTGCGTATTTTATTCCATTAACAGTCTTAAAGGCGAATCATCTAAACTTTTTACTAAAATTCCTTCAGGAAAGCCCATAAGAGCCTTCTTTGCTTCTTTCTCGGTTTCGAACGATAAAAATAGAGTTGAGCCTGTACCTGAAAGCTTAGGCTTTCCTAATTTCTCTAAAGAACCGAAGATATTCTTTATTTCTGGAAATTTTTCTTTAGCCCAGTTAGTAAAGGTATTGTTAGAAGAACCCTTTAAAAAATCTTCTTTTGTTATAGAGGAATTTTTTGGGAGCTTAAAATCATTGAATGCTACCTTAGTACTGATATTCGTTTTGGGGAAAGCCAATAAAAACCATCGATAAGGTAGAGTTAAATCTTTAAAAATTTCTCCTCTTCCCTCAGCCCACGTGTTTTTACTATGAATAAAAAAAGGAACATCTGAACCAAGTTCAAGACCAATTTCTATTAACTTATCTTTTTTAAGATGAGTTCCCCAAAGTTTATTTAGAGCTATTAATGTAGTAGCTGCGTTTGAACTTCCACCGCCAAGACCTTTTTCCATAGGTATTTTTTTTTCTAAGATGATAGTAGCGCCTTGAGATGTTTGGGTTATTTTCTTCAAAAGATGGGCTGCTTTAAGAATTAAATTATCTTTGATAGGAAAGGGGCTCTCAATGAGATCAATTTCTTTATTAGCGAATTTAAATTCAATTTCATCACATAGATCGATCAGTTGGAAAACAGTTCTAAGTTCGTGGAAACCATCTGTTCTTTTTTTTATTACCTCTAAATGGAGATTCAGTTTTGCTGGAGATTTAACTTTCATTAGTCGTTAAATCAGAGTTATTTTTTTTAAAATAAATTCAATCGAAGAATCCCCATTAACAAAGCGTGTTTTGGCTGGAACCTCAAATCCAGTAATTTTTTGCGAACTTTCAGGATAATCAATGAACCAAGCATCTATCCTATTTATATACCCTTTTCCTAATATTATTGAAATAAGCTGGCCAATTTCTAACCTTTGAGGAAAAATCTCATAGGAAAAACCTTGTTCTTCAGGATTAATTAATTCAGATAGAAAAATTAAGTCTTGGTATTGGAAATTCAATTCCTTCTCAGGAAGCAGGTAATTCTTTCCCAAAGTTAGATTTATTAAGTTATTTTGTTTTTTAAGGATAAAGTACCCATTTTCTTGAATACTGTTTATTTTGATTTTAAATTTACCCTCTATAGTAAAATCTTCATTTTGATTAATAATCTGAGTAGAAGGGGTAAGTTTAGAGTAAGACACACAGCTCATTAAGACTGATGTAATCAGAAATATTACAGTTAGGTTTCTAATCTTTATATTGAGTATAGTCACTTCAAAATTACCTAGGTTTACGAATTAAATAAATGATTGACAGTATTTTAAATAAATTATCAGAAGTTGCAGAACGATTTAAGGAAATAGAGGCGTTGTTAAGTCAGCCTGATGTAACACGAGATCAAAAAAGATACATTAGTTTAACAAAAGAATATTCAGAGCTTTCTCCGGTTGTTGAAGCTTATACAGAAATTTCATCAATTCAACAAGCAATAAAAGAAGCTTCTCAGATGGCTCAAGATAAAGACGAAGATATTCAGAAATTAGCCGAATCTGAATTAGAAGATCTTAAAAATAAACTTAATTCCATTGAAGCAGGGTTGAAAAGTCTTTTACTCCCTAAAGATCCTGATGATTCTAAAAATGTGTTTTTGGAAATACGAGCAGGAACTGGAGGAGATGAAGCTGCTTTGTTTTCTGGTGATTTATTCAGGATGTATTCAAGAGTAGCAGAAAGAAGAAACTGGAAGATAGAAGTTATTAGTGTGAGGGAAGGGGATCACGGAGGTTATAAGGAGTTAGTTACTCGAATTGAGGGAAGAGAAGTGTTTAAGCATCTTAAATTCGAAGCTGGGGTGCATAGAGTACAAAGAGTTCCAGAAACTGAGTCTCAAGGAAGAATTCATACCTCGGCTTGTTCAGTGGCTGTTCTTCCAGAGTTGTCAGAATTATCAGAAATTGAAGTGGATAAGAATGATTTACGTATAGATACTTTTAGAGCTTCCGGAGCAGGTGGACAGCATGTAAATAAAACTGATTCTGCTGTCAGATTAACCCATATTCCATCAGGCATAGTTGTCGAATGTCAGGACGGACGTTCACAACATAAAAACAAAGAAAAGGCTTTAACTTTATTAAAAGCCAAATTGCTAGACTCTGAGAAAGAAAAAAAAGAAGCTCAACAAGCTGAAAACAGGAAAGTTATGGTAGGTTCAGGAGATAGATCAGCAAAAATTAGAACTTACAATTTTCCACAAAACAGAATAACTGACCATAGGATTGAAATCTCTATTCATAACTTAGACTCTTTTCTTGATGGAGATATTGAAGAAATGACTTCTGCTTTGCTTGAAGCAAATCAAGCGCAAGCATTAGCCAACCTAGAGAAAGACTGAATATGACCCAATCTGTGCAAGGATTTATTAAAAAAACTGTAGCTTGTTCAGAAAGAGGCGAGTATATAAAGGTTTTGGACCTAGAATTTATGGCATGCAGTTTACTCGGTATTGAAAGATCCAAATTATTTTCTTCATCTATTACTCTTGAAAAGAAAGATAAAACAAAATTTCTTTCTATGATAAGAAGGAGAAATAAAGGAGAACCACTTGCTTATATTTTGGGTTCAAAAGGGTTTTGGAATTTAGATATAGAGGTAAATAATAAAGTCCTAGTTCCTAGACCTGAAACTGAGATTATAGTGGAGGATGTTTTATCAAATATTAACCAAAAGTATTTGAATGTGTTAGATCTAGGTACAGGTAGTGGAGCCATAGGTTTGTCTTTAAAGAAAGAAAAGAAGGAATGGAATGTGTATTGTTCGGACCTTTCTGAAGATGCTCTAGAAGTTACCCAACGAAATTCATTGAAGCATAATTTAAACATTCATCTAATATGTTGCAACTGGTTGAATGCTTTTAAGCCCAATAGTATTGATTTATTAATTAGCAATCCTCCTTATGTTAAAGAAGGTGACATTAGGCTTCACTCTGATGGTTTGAACTTTGAACCGTCTAATGCTCTCGTTTCAGGTATTACAGGCATGGAACACTTATTTGCCATTGCCTCATTTTCTAAAAGGCATTTAAAAAAAAGAGGTTATTTATATCTTGAACATTCACCTGATCAGGCCAAAGAGCTTAAACTTTTCTTAAAAGAGCTGAATTTTAAAAATATTTCTGAAATATTTGACTTAAATGGAGACAAGAGGGCCATTAAAGCCCAGAATTTTTAAATAGATGATGGATAAAGGATTCCTTTCTTTTAGTTTGACTGAATTTGATGGACAAATAATGAAATTAGAAGGTTTAATTAGTTTGTAAAATTTGTGGCTAAAGTAATGTTAAATAAAGGATATATCGAAGGGTTTTATGGAAGACTGATGAGTCTGAAAGATCGAACTGTGATTTTGAATAAATTATCAGAGCTTTCTATGGATTTTTATATATATGGCCCTAAAGAAGATCCCTTCCATCGTTCAAGTTGGTCTTCTATTTACCCTGAAGATAAGACAGAAGATCTTCAGAAGTTTAAAGAAATAGGAGAAAAATTAGGAATAAAAACTTATATGGCTCTATCCCCCCTTATTAGCCCAAAAGACAATCTAAAGGAGGGAATTAAGTCTATCGATAAGAAAATAAAACAATTTAAGGACATAGGCTTTAAAGATTTTGCCATATTTTTTGATGACGTAGATTTTGAAAGAAATGAGATATTAGCCAAGACACATTCAGATATTCTGAACTCCGTTTCTGACTCAATTAACCAAGACAATCAGGACGCTCTTATTTTCTGCCCAACTGTTTATTGCAATAGGTTTACAAAAGGAGAATTAAAAGATTCGCCTTATCTTAAAGCACTTTCAAAAGAGGTTCCTGAAACCATACCCATGTTATGGACCGGAAAAGAAGTTGTTAGTGAGACAATAAGCGATGCGGATATCTTCTCCTTACAACAAGTTATAAAAAACCCCATAATTATATGGGATAACTACTATGCAAATGACTATTGCCCAAGGAAACTATTTATTGGTGATTATCAAGGGAGAGACTTTTCAGAAAATAGTCCAATGGGAATAGGAATTAATCCCACAGGTCTACCCATTACAGATTCGATCATTCTTTCACAAGTAGAGGGTTCTAGAAGTACTAAAGACATTTTGAGAAAAAACAATGTACCTGACTGTTTTGAAAAGATTTTACCTTTCTTCAATGGTCCTTTTAACAAAGTTCCTGCATTAGAAGGTTTAGAAAATATTAAATCTTTACTTAAACTTTCAACCCCACTATGCATAGACTGGAAAAGTGAATTGCAGTTGGAATGGGCACCTTATTTATGGAATTTTTTTATTGATCTAAATTTTCTTATGAAACTCTACAAGTCAGAAGATCAAAAGGGACTTGAAGAGTGGGCTTCTCAAAGATATTCTAATCCGTTAAACGAAATTATATTTAGAAGAAATACAGATAACTAAGAGGAAAAAAAATGCTAGGAAATATGCAAGATGGCCAGTTATTGATATCTGGCTTAATTGAACATGCTGAGATATATCATACTGATACAGAGATTGTATCGAGAACCGTTGAAGGCCCAATACATAGATATACACTCAAGGATGCTGCGAATAGATCCAGAAAGTTAGCGAATGCACTAGGAAAACTTGGTTTACAACAGGGTGATGTTGTGGGCACTTTAGCTTGGAATACCTTTAGACATTTTGAATTATATTTTGGGGTCTCAGGAATAGGTTGTGTAGTAAATACAGTTAATCCAAGACTTTTTCCAGAACAATTGATTTATATAATAAATCACGCTGCAAATAAGTATCTTTTTGTAGATTTAACTTTTGTACCGCTTGTTGAATCAATTAGTGATTCCCTAGAAGGCATAAAAGGAATCATCGTTCTTACAGATAAAGAACATATGCCTGACACCGAGCTAAAAAATGTAATTTGTTATGAAGAGTTAATAGCCGATGAGCCAACTGAATATGATTGGCCAGTTTTTGATGAAAATACAGCTTCCAGTCTTTGTTATACCTCTGGCACAACGGGCAATCCTAAAGGAGTGCTTTACTCTCATAGATCAACGCTTTTACATACTTGGATCGTTAGTTCTGGTAATGTTGGCAAGGTATCGAGTTCTTCCGTAATTTTACCCGTGGTTCCAATGTTTCATGTTAATGCTTGGGGCATCCCTTATGCTTCAGCAATGTTTGGAGCTAAATTGGTATTACCTGGTCCTTTGATGGATGGAGCTTCCATTTTTGAGCTTATTGATCAAGAAAAACCTGATCTTTTGATGGGAGTGCCAACAGTTTGGTTAGGTCTGTTGCAATATTTAAATGAAACAAACCAGACACTAGATTCAGTTTCTACTGCATTAGTGGGAGGATCTGCAGCTCCAAGAGCTATGATTCAAGAATTCGAGGAAAAACATAATGTTTTTCTTATGCATGGTTGGGGTATGACCGAAATGAGTCCTTTAGGAACTGCCACAAGCCGAACAGCAGAAATGGATAACATGGACATAGAGAGTCGCTACGACCTCCAAGAGAAACAAGGGAAGGCTTTTTTTGGAGTAGAAATGACTATTGCAGATGATGAAGGTAATGAATTACCAAAAGACGGTGTTGCTTTCGGTCGTCTACTTGTAAAAGGGCCTACCATTGTTGAGAGGTATTTCAAAACCAACGAAAGTTCTTTGGATGAGAATGGATGGTTTGATACTGGTGATGTAGCCAAGATTCACCCAGAAGGATCTATGGAAATCGTTGATAGAAGTAAAGATGTTATAAAGTCAGGAGGGGAGTGGATAAGTTCCATAGACCTAGAAAATGCTGCAGTAGGACATCCTGAGGTGGCTGAAGCCTGTGTAATTGGAGTTTTACATAAAAAATGGGATGAACGTCCTTTATTATTAATTGTCAAAGTAGATGGTAAAGATCCTTCTAAAGAAGAAATTTTAGCTTTCTTAGAGGATAAAGTTGCGAAGTGGTGGATGCCTGATGACGTAATTTTTGTTTCAGAACTTCCTCACACTGCAACAGGAAAATTATTGAAAAGAGATTTAAGGGATGAATATAAAGAACATTTAATAAAGTCAGGAGAATAATATGATAGGACTAGTACCGGCAGAAAAGTTAGTTGACTATGTAGGTCAAGAGATAGGGACTTCTGAGTGGTTTGAAGTGGATCAAGAAAGGATCAATCAGTTCGCTGATGTAACTTTAGATCATCAGTTTATTCATGTAGATTCAGAAAAAGCTACTCCTCTATTTGGATCCACCATAGCCCATGGATTTTTATCTCTCTCTTTGGTTCCTCACTTAACAGCTCAGGCTATCTTAGCTCCAGAAAATCTAAAACATGCATTTAACTATGGGCTAGATAAGGTGAGGTTTATTAATCCAGTAAATGTAGATTCAAAAGTAAGAACTCACAGTAAGCTTGTTTCAGTTGATGACAAGGGGGATGGAAGGTATCTATTAAAAACTGAAATTACCATGGAAATTGAGGGGGTTGATAAACCTGCTTACGTAGCTGAAACCCTTACTATGTTTATCACTTAGCCATGTTGAATTTAAATCTTTTTTTAACAGTCAGGGATGAATATCTGCGTACTGTGAATGAACAGTAAAGAAATTCAATTAAAAGATAAAATAGTTCAACAAGCAATTCGCTCTGTTAGAAAAGACCACAAGGTTGATGAGGTGAGTCTCTTGGCCATTTCTAAAGAACTGAATGTAGACTTCTCTGAAGTAACGAAATATTACACTTCAATGGAAGATATTTTTCTGGACCAACAAAAGAAAAACTGGAAATCAACCTTCAAGATGTTAGATAAAAGACTAAAGAAGGCTAAAAACCCAGGAGACTTCAAATCCTTATTTGATAAATTCTTGGAAGACTTTGTTTCTGAATTAAGCCTTAATGCTGACTTGCATTGGGAAGTGTGCAGTTTTATTCCAGTTTGTTTGGAGTTTAGAGAAGCCAATAAGAAGAAATTAGCAGTTAAAATAAGGAATGTTATTAAACGGGGTTGGCCTGGAAAAACTGATAATGTTTTGGATAGGCAAACTGATCTATTTATATTAAGTTTCTTTGGGTTTATTGATCATATAGTTCATAAACCAGTCAAAGAAAGAGCAAAAATACTTAAAGATTTTAGAAATATGCTTAATTTACACTTACAGGATAGATTATTCTTTTAATCTTTCTTCCAATAATTTATTTACTTGTTCAGGATTTGCTTTTCCTCTAGAAGCTTTCATGACTTGCCCAACAAAGAAACCAAATAATTTCACTTTTCCTGATTTATATTGCTCTAATTGAGATTGGTTTTGCTCTAATACTTGGTTAATAACCTTTTCAATTTCAGATGAATCAGTAACTTGTTTGAGACCTTTTTCTTCAATAATTTCATCTGGACTTTTCTTAGAATTCCACATCTCTTCAAATATTTCTTTAGCTATTTTTCCAGAAATAGTGGAATCTTCAATTCTTGAAAGTAGATTGCCTAAATTTATCGAATCTACTTTTGTTTCCAAAATGCTTAAATTTTCTTTGTTAAGAAAAGCAGATAGCTCTCCCATTATCCAATTTGCGGCTAATTTAGGATCTCTTGTTCTAACTACTACTTCTTCAAAAAAATTAGATAGATTGGGATCTACAGAAAGCACATTAGCGTCGTAGTCACTTAATTTATATTCTTTAATAAATCTTTTTTCCTTTTCTTCAGAAAGCTCGGGCATGAGATCCTTTACTGAATTAATAAAGTCTTCACTCAGCACCACTGGTAACAAATCTGGTTCTGGAAAATATCTGTAATCATTAGCATATTCTTTTGATCTCATGGGCCTTGTTTCATCTAGCTGAGAATCATATAGTCGGGTCTCTTGAGTAACCCTTTCTCCAGATTCTAAAATCTTTATTTGCCTTCTCATTTCATGTTGAATTGCTTTCTCAACATATTTAAATGAGTTCACATTTTTTGTTTCTGTTCTGGTTCCTAGTTCCTTACTTCCCTTCTTTCTAAGTGAAACATTGGCATCACATCTCATGGATCCCTCTGACATATTCCCATCTGAAATTTCTAAATATCTTATGATGGAGTGTATTTTTTTTAAATAGGCTACAGCTTCTTCCGGAGAGCTTAAGTCTGGCTCTGATACTATTTCAAGTAATGGCGTGCCAGCCCTATTTAGATCTATACCTGTAAGGCCTTCAAAGTCTTCATGTAGTGACTTTCCTGCATCTTCTTCTAAATGAGCTCTGGTAATGCGTATCTTTTTTTTGCTTCCGTCTTTGAGAGTAATCTCAAGGACTCCACCTTCAACTATAGGGTTATCAAGTTGGCTTATTTGATATCCTTTAGGTAAATCAGGGTAGAAATAATTTTTTCTAGCAAACTGGGTTGGGCTATTAATATTTGCGTTAATAGATAGACCAAATTTTATGGCCATTTTTAAAACTTCTTCGTTTAGAACTGGGAGTACCCCAGGCATTCCAAGGTCAATATTACAAGCTTGAGTATTGGGAGAAGATCCAAAAAGGGTACTGGCACCTGAAAAAATTTTAGATTTAGTAGCTAATTGGACATGAACTTCAAGGCCAATTACTGTCTCCCACTCAGACATTCTTTTATCCATTAATCTAGTTCAGGCCAAGATTTATGCCAGTCAGTATTTAATTGAAAATGATGGGCCATTCTAAGTATTTTACTCTCCTCTAAATTATCTGAAACAAGCTGTAGCCCCAAAGGTAATCCTTGGTGTTGTCCACAGGGGACGGAAATACCCGGAAGTCCTGCCAAATTAGCAGGGATGGTAAAGATATCTTGTTTATACATTTCAACTGGGTCAGAAGTCTTAGCACCTAAGGCGAAAGAGGTATCAGGAGCAGTAGG
>CAXFFS010000021.1:0-18827 GCA_964002385.1 uncultured Gammaproteobacteria bacterium
ACTTCTCTACAAGTTATATCTTCTTCAGCTAGACCCATCCTAATCCAATTATTTCTATAGTTAGGTAGGCCCTTATAAATAGCAGCAGTCTGTTTTGCAGCTTCCCTTGCCTTTGTTGGATCCTTTTCTAAGATTACTTTCTGTTCAACGCACAGCCATGAATCCTTTCCTAGTTTCTCTCTTGCCATAGCCGTGTGCTCTGGAGAAGTAAAATAAGGGTGGGCACCTTGTGTCATCTCAGACGCTAGTTCTAGCATTTTAGGACCTAGGGCGGCTATTACTGTAGGCGGTTCTTCTTCATGAGAAAGCGCCGTATATGGTGCTGCTTTCATGCCTTCTAAATAATTTCTCATGGTCTTTACTGGAGGTCCGTAATTTAATCCTCTGACACCTTCCACCAGGGGTTTATGGGAAACCCCAAGTCCCAATAAGAAACGGTTATTTGATTGCTCACAGAGAGATTTTTGAGCTGCCAAAGTAACACCAGGTTCTCTGTGATAAATATTCGCAATCCCAGTTGCAATGTTGAGTTCTTTTGTATTTGAAAGAAGCCAAGAACTTAGGACCATAGGGTTTTTTCCTGTGGTCTCAGGAATCCATAAAGTGGAATACCCTAATGATTCAATCCTCTGGGCAGTTGTGGCCGCATCAGTTGAAGACATCGCATCAAAAAAATACCAAACTCCTAATTTTCCTAATTTCATATTAATCCTTAAGGCAATAAAATTTTATATATAGGCTGCTTGCCCTCCATCGACTTCTATGGAAGTGCCACTAATGTAAGAAGCCGCGTTAGAACAAAGGAAAACAATTAAAGACGCAACTTCTTCAGAAGTGCCATATCTACCTACAGGAACTCCTTTTCCATTATTCTCTATAACTGACTCAGCAGTACTTCCAGCTGCCTCTGCTATTTCATTAGCAGCTCTCTCCCACATGGCAGTGTGAATAAGTCCTGGAAGGATAGAGTTAATCAAGACACCGTCACGTCCATATTTCTTAGATAGAGACTTACTGATTGAAATCATGGCTGCCTTGGTAGCACCATAATCTATAAGTGCAGCATTGGGAGATTTACCTCCTGCACTTGAAATCATGATAACTCTACCCCATTTTTGTTCCCTCATGTGAGGTAAAAAAGCTCTAGTACATCTAACGGCAGATAAAAGATTTAACTCATGAAGAGATCTCCAATCATCATCTGTCATATAGAGAAAATTTCTAGAGGGTGATGCCCCAACATTATTTACCAAGATATCAGTCGGTCCTTCAGATTCAACTTCTTGGATGAACTTGTTAGTTGAATCCTCTTCTCCCATGTCGGCTATGAGACCCCTCACTGAACCCTTTCCTTCAGGTTTATATTTTGAGAGCTCTTGAATTGCATTCTCATTACGAGCACAAAATATTACATCAGCTCCATGGTCTGCTAATAACCTTACAGATGCAGCTCCAATGCCTAGACTAGCACCAGTGACTACTGCCCTCTTTCCTTCCAAACTTAAATCTATCATCAGCTTAGTTCTCCTTACAGTAAGCTACTGCATATCAATCGCAGTTTTAAAAGCTGGTCTTTCAGTAATTCTTTGAACGTAACCTTTTAAGTTAGTCATTTCTTCAGCTACACAACCTAACCGATTACTCATAAAACATGAGTGACCTAACATAATGTCTGCTGCGGAAAAATCTCCTATCAAATAATCTTTACCTTCCAAAGCTTCATTAACAGGGGCTAAAGACTTGGCAAGCAACCTTTGTGCCTGTCCTAGAACCGTTTCGTCTTGTCTTTCCGGTGGAAGTAAAATGGTTTGAACAATGATGGTATTTATAGGGGGCATAACCATGCCCTCACAATAATGAAACCACTGGAGATAGTTAGGATAGTCTGAAGAGTCTACTGCAGGCTTAAGGCCACCATTCTTATGGCGCTCTAGAACATACTCTACTATAGCTCCAGATTCATAGATTCTTATATCTCCATCATCTAAAACGGGTACACGTCCTAACGGATGTCTTTCCCTGTGCTCATCAGACTTTAAATCCTTAGGGTGGAAAGCCATTTTATTGATCTCATAAGGCAATTCCAGCTCTTCCAAAAGCCAAACAATCCTTCCTGCTCTTGAGTTTGGTGCAAAATGAAGTTTTAACATATTTTCTCCTTTATAAAAGATTGAATCTCGTTCCACATATATTAACTTGTGAATCCCCGGTCCTTAAATCAAGACTATCGGCAAGCTCTAATATTTCTTCTTTTCCAGGTGCCGACAAATCTAGGCTACCAAGACCTTCTGGTCGACCATCAGTGCAGTCAACAAATCTTAAAGATGCATTATCCAATTCCATAGTGAGTTCATTGGCTAAAGGAATCTCTGCTATATCACTCCATCTATTGGCTACATCTTCAGGATTATCGCATTGTAATTCTGCTGCTCTAATTCCATCTACTAATTTAGTATTCTTTGCTCTCTGCCAATCAGGCCCAGCTGGTGTCCAAGGTCCGTCAATGTCATGCGCACCATCTCCTAACTGCTCATCAATTTCAAAGAAAGTAGCACCAGTGTCTTTGGGATGAAGCTGCATGTTGAGAAAATGCTCATTATCAAATTGATGAGCGATACGAACTCCCAAGTCATCAACTCTTGCTCGTCGAGGAGTATGATTATCACACTGTGTTATAACCATATAACCTCCATCTCCACCTCTTCTATCTAAATAACGACCACCTGCTGTGTTCTCTTCAACAGGAGCTACTACTTCTAATAACTGATTGCCTATAGGAAATAATGCATTCTCAAGACCAAAGAAAGCTACCCCAGGATCTCTAAAACAAACATTAATACCAAGAACTTTGTTTAACTGTTCTTCTACAGGTTTCAACTCTCTAGCTACCAAGCAAATCTGTCTAAGCCTTAACCACATTTATTATTCTTTAATCTTTTTGATAATTAGCTTCAAAAACCGTTTCTCTTTCTTCTTTCATCATACCAACAGTTTCATCCATAAATCTATTTCTGTCTTCTCGAGTTTCGAAGACCCAGATACAGATACAATCACTACTGTGATATATCGCTTTTAGTTCATCATTTATCTCATTGATTTCTTTAGGAATTTTAGTTTCTATACAAATCATATTTAAGTAATAAATTAGCTTACATCTAGACGATTAAGGCATTTTTTTGGCAATAGGTAGTAACCATAACCCCAACCAAGTGCTAAAAAATCCCTTTAAAAAAACATGAATAGTAAAAGGTATTGACCAAATCCAACTGGCTAAAACATCAGGAAAAATAAAGTAGCTAAAAGGTCTTATCCAAGAATAAAACCAGGGTAACTTCTCGCTCAAGAAAAGTTCATTGGTTAGAGAGATAACTGTAGCTTCTGAGTTAAATACTACTGCCAAGCCCCACAAAAAAAAGATTAATTGGAAAGGCGTTGTCCAAATACAGACATACGCGAAAAATATTAAGAAAGATTTCACAGTAATATTATTATTTAAATCTATTCTACCTTACTCTTTTTTATACCAATCTAAATAAGTCCCCATTACAGAAGAAAATTCCTCTCGACCACTAAGGTCTAAAAGATGGCTAAATACTTTAGGATTATTCTTGGGACCATTTTTAGATATTAAATCCAGCCCTTTATTTTTTAAAATTTCTTCGTAATGACCTTCTCTAAGAAATTGAGCGAAATCACACACAAATGAAATATCAGCAATGGTTAAATCCTTTCCAGCGATATACGAGTTATTAGATAAAGACTCTTCTAGTCCAGACACATAAAACTCGTAAGCTGCAGCCATTCTTTTATACCCTTCCTTAGTCAAAGTTTCTATTTCAAGCAGGTATACCTGGGCCTCTCTGGCAAACACTAGACCAGCATCTAGATAGCTATCAATTCTGGAAGCTTCGTAGTGATTACTTCCGTATAAAGTAGAATGGTTTCCTGCCCTAGCTACCGCACGCAATATACTGTTTGATTCAAACACCCCTATGTTACCTTCTGGACTAAAAGCCGCTGGCACTGTTCCAAAAGGGTGAGATTTTAGAAAATCATCAGTTTTATATAAAGCTCCTGAAAATCCTCTTTTGCCAACTCTGATATGAGGGCTGTCCTCACTCATCTCCTCTTCCTCCAATTCTCGAGGATTTGAATCCCAAAGCCATTTTCCTAATTGCTTAGGCTTATCACCAATTACTTCAACACTTACTTCACAGATATTTCCAGCAATTACTGCTTTCCATACCCGGGGGTTAGGTAAATAAGAAAATATCTTTAAAACTTTTTCCAATTACTCTTCGTATTTATAAGACAATGATTTCTTATAGCCATCTCGGTCAAAAAGCATATCAGTCCATCTCTTGATATTAGGCTTGAAGGCTTGATCTATGCCCAAGGAACCAGCCAGATGAATAGCGTAACTAACGCAGATATCTGCAATAGTAAGCCTGTTGCTGCAAAGATATTCTCTGTCTTCTAAAGTTTTTTCTAATAATCTTAATCTTGCAACAAACCATCTCCGATATCCTTCTGCAGCTGCATCGGCGACCCCTGGTTCTTGCAGGGTATATCTCAATACTACAGTTTGAGGAAAAGTTAGAGTCGCGTCTGAATGAGCTAGCCAATTAAGATAGGTTGCGAAGTCCTCCTCATCTGGCTGAACTTGTAAGTCGGTAGGACCATATTTTTGTACAAAATATTGGCACATTCCTACGGATTCAGTCATTCTTACGTCCCCATCTTCAAGGTAAGGAATGGTTCCCAAAATATTTACTTCCAGATACTCTGGTTTAAAAACCCGAGGAGGAAAAGGTAACATCTCTACCTCATAATCAACCCCCATTTCTTCTAATGTCCAAATAGGTCTTACCCCTCTTGAGCCTTCGCAGTTGTAAATCTTAATACTCATATAAATCTCCTTCTTTTATTTTAGTAATTATTTAGTCAAAAAACCTTTTTTTGGTTCCTTAGGCGGTTGGTGTTGATAAGGTAAAGTATCCGGTGTAACTCTAACTGGAGTTGTGAACTTCAAAGGAATTCCGAAAGGCGTTTCATAAGTCAGTTCAACAAAATAAGCTCTCCAACCTTTATGCGGGGTCTCTGGCATTGCCTTATAACTACCGTCTTGTTCTTCAATTAAGACTGTAGATCTCCAACTATTTCCAATTTTATCTTTTCTAAAATCTCTAGCTTCAGGATTTTTAGCACTCCACATATTAACTTCTTTAACTTCACCTTCAGACGTTACTCTAATGCTTCCATCTTGATTAAATTTCCATGAAAATTGTGGTCTTGGAAAGTTATTTAAAATGCTTGCATAAAACGCCAGTACTGTTTCTAAAGCATCAGTATCAGATAAACCATGGTCAGCATTGGGCACGTATCTAAGATATTTTTCTCCGGGTAATTCGTCAAAATAAAATTGAGATGAAGTAGGTATAAAAAATTCATCTCCCGCTGCGTTAACAAGTAATTTAGGCATTTGAAACCTATCTTTATAGCTAAAGGGACCAACCAAGTTAAAAAGAGAACGAATTTCGGGTGAATACCACCAATCAACTATCTCCATATCTACATAGTCTTGAATTGCTGGAGCCCAAAACCCATAGACACTCCAATGATGTTTAAAAGAAGGCTCCAAGTTAAGTAGATCAATTACTATAGGTATCATTGCTTCTACTCGGTCATCGACTGCACCAGTAGTCCAAGTAGTCCAGCCTCTTTTAGAAGCTCCAGCAATCACAAATTTAGAAACTGTTTCAGAAATATCTTGTTGTTCCATCAAGGACTGAATTGCGTCCATAGCCGCAACTGCGCTCTTAGTCATTGCCATTCTGGCTGGCCATCTTTCTTCTCCGGTCTTTAAGTATTTATCCCAAGTGTAAGCAATTATTGCATCTTCCCATCTAGGTTCTTTTTCCCCTTTGAAAGTTAAAGGTTGATTAGGAACCATGCTTAATTCAGCAACTATCGATCCCGTTGCTTTGGCATAATTAACCAGAAGTTGAGGCGATTTATCTGGAATTTTTCCATCATTGTCCCCAGCCCCAATAATTAACATTCCAGTTTGATGCTTTATTTCGTCGGGCTTAACCACTATGAGCCAATGTTGCCACTCTGTTTTATTGACATCTTCGCTGGTTAAATATTTTTGTGAAATGAGATTGACTATAAAAGTTGTATGCCCTTCTCCCGATAAAGTATTTACTACTTCATATCGATAAGCTTGGTCTGGTTGATGGACATATTGATCTAAGGCTGTTTGATCGTATTCAAGTCTTGGTCCAGCGTTTAAAAAATGGCAGGAGACTGCTAAGAGGATAATTAGAAATATTCTTTTAAACACTTTTTCTCCTAAGTGATGCTTAAATAAGCCTTATTACAGCAATTAACACTCACATTTTGTTATCATTTTACAAAGAATAGGTACTGGAGAGCATCATAATGGAAAACTCGGATTCATCTACAAAAGATTTAAATCAAGACCCTAATTTAAAAACTAATATGCGCAAGGTGGCCTTAACGGCTCTTGCGGGCACTAGCATTGAATGGTATGACTTTTTCCTCTATGGGGCTGCAGCAGCTCTGGTTTTCCCAACAGTCTTCTTTGGTGAGACCGAACCTGCTACTGCTTACATCTTATCCTTTCTTACCTTTGCTGCTGGATTTATAGCCCGACCTATAGGAGGCATTATTTTCGGACACTTTGGGGATCGAATAGGCCGTAAAAAGACTCTGGTGATGGCATTATTATTGATGGGAATATCCTCAACTTTCATTGGACTCTTACCCACCTATGCCATGATTGGAGTTACCGCTCCCATTCTGCTGACAGTATTACGATTTGCACAGGGGTTAGCGATAGGTGGTCAATGGGGAGGAGCTATGTTACTGGTTACAGAGAGCGCTCCAGATGATAAAAGAGGATATTACGGAGCTTATGCTCAAGCTGGAGCTCCTGTAGGGGTAATCCTTGCCAATCTAGCTTTTATATTTACAAGTGCTCTTGTTTCAGAAGAATTTTTTATTACTTGGGGCTGGAGGATTCCCTTCCTTGCCAGTGTAATTCTGATTGGTATCAGCATGTATATTCAATTAAACCTTGAAGACACAAAAGCTTTTAGGGAACTGGAAGCTTCAACAAAAGAGAAGGAAGAGGAAGAAGTTGGTAAATCCATTAATCGTTCTCCTATCCTAGAAGCCATAAGAAAATACCCTCAACGAATTGCCCTTGCTGCAGGTGCTTTTTTGTCGGTTCAAGTTACTTTCTATATCTTAATCGCCTTTTTATTAGCTTATGGGGTAGCTAGTGCCGGAATGTCTCGTGATGACATGTTAATCGCAGTATTAATAGCATCAGCCGTAATGGTTCCCATACAGTTTATGTTTTCAGCTTATTCAGATCGACATGGTAGGCGGGGTATCTTTATGTTGGGTGCAGCGTTAACAGCCCTTTGGGGCTTTTGTATTTTTCCTCTAGTTGATACAGGAAATTTTTGGTTAATTGTTTTGGCTATTACGGGTGGTCTCACCTTTTTGGCAATGATGTATGGACCTCAAGCAGCCTTTTTTACGGAGCTATTCAGCACAGAGGTGAGATATTCAGGGGCTACTCTTGGTTATCAACTCGGAGCGATAGTAGGTGGAGCTTTTGCTCCCACAATAGCAGCTATACTCTGGGCTGATTATGATATATTTTGGGTTTCTGCTTACATAGCCTTTGCTTCGATCCTAAGCTTGCTATCAGTTATGATGCTGACTGAAACGTACAAGACCAGCCTAAGTGATAACGAATAACTTCTGTGCTACTTGTTTAGAGAAAAAGCTTTTACCACTGCCAGCTGTTCCGATTATATTTATTCTCATTCTCAATTACTAACTTAATGGATTTTGTCAAATTGCCAGATGGTGTGTTCATCAACCTCCTCTCTCTTGAGCTTGAGAGTAAAGTATTGTCCTTTTAACCATGTTGCATATTGATTCAAGCAAAATTCGCTGTCTACACGTCCGCCATTACCACCGGCTATTACAAATTTAGCACTCTGTGGGTCAGCCAAGTCCACAACTAGACGATAAGCAGGACCATGATAGACCCTGCAAGGCACCTCACTTTCATTGGTCTTTCCAGGTCCTTTACCCATATGCATAGCCATCCCCAGTGTTGTAGGACTTCCCCCTATTTCGTCAGGGCCTAACTTAAGGTTTTCCCAAGCTGGGTAATTATTGAGACTATGTTGAAACTGAATCTTGTGCAGATCTCCCCATCGCCACTTTGAATAATCATTTCCAAGTGACAGCTTGACTCGATCTACGACTATTCTCATTTCTTCTTGGATTGTAGTCTTTAGTAATTCTTCATGCTCCTTCCAAGCTGTTGTAGAGTTAATAAAAGAACTTATATCGAAACGGTTTAATCCAGGTGCTCCTAAAGGCAACAGATTAATCAGCTCATCCTTTAAGACCTTGTACATGTATTTTCGTTGCCAAAACCTGTCTAAAAAAGGGTAATACAGGCAAGCTCCTCTAGATTCTGTGCTCGAACTACAATCCCATTCATTAAGCAATTTTGCAGCCAGCCTAACCTCTTTGTCTTTACTTTCCTGAAGTATCTTAATTAGGTCAGGCAACACTTCATTGGCACGCAGGTCATATAAATCCAACTGCATTGAACAAAAATCTTCAACTGAGAACTTCTTCTTTTTACCTAACAATTCCCTTATACGATCCGCTCGAGCGTTGTGTGTTGGGAAATTATGGATATAAAATTCCCCAGTTTCTCCCATCGTGTCGTTATTCGCAGTCAAAGCAAACCCATTAGAGGGATTTTTCTCGACCAAGAGCTGTTCTGAATTAGTAAGTGGGAAGTCGTATTTCTCTTTCCATCCTGCTAAGGGTACCGAACCTGTTACTCCTTTTCGAACAGGTGTTGTAGTTGCAATATATCTCTCAAGCTGACTTTCTTTATCTACACAGATGATGTTGTTTACAAGGGGGCATACTTCATTTTCAAATAAAAGCTCGCCGAACTCTTTTGCGGATCCAGCTGTTGGCAGCAAAGCCAAAGCTCCCGCTGATGTGGCTACGTTTTGCAGGGACCAATACAGACTCGTTTGGAACTGCTCATTCTTAATATTAGACATCCCTAACTCTTTCATTAAAGGTTCTAAAAGAACTCCATGATGAGTGTTTTGAATTGTTATCTCTTTGGTAGATTTTCCTTTTACATCAATCTTTTCAATCCGAGTTTCCAAAGACTTCCATCCTGACTGTGTTCGGTACTGATCAGCTTTGATTTCTTCAACAAATAAGTCATAGCAATCAACAAAACCAGTGGTTAATCCCCAAGCTATTTCTGAGGTATATCCCATCATAAAATAAGGAACGCCAGGAAAGGCTGCGCCAAAAGCATTCCAGGAACCCGCGTTTAGATGACTATAAAAAAAAGTATTTGGTATCGTATAAGGTTGATGAGGATCAGTTGCTAATATTGGTTTTCCTGAAGATGATAAGTCACCAGTAACAGCCCAGTTGTTACTGCCAGAGAAGGATGGAACATTCACAAAGGGATAAGCTAGTCTAATCATCATGGGGTCGAGATTTCGCAATGGCTCATTAAGTTCCTCAATTAAGGACCTATCTTCATCAGAAAAGTGTAATACGTGATTGGAGAAATAATCTACCCCGTGAGTTGCCATTAAACGCCCTAAAACCAGCTTTTCAGTCCAACTTTTATGCTGAAACCAAGAGGTGAAACGGTATCTGGCTGCAATATCTGCTCTATTGAACTCTCGAGGTTCAACCTCAGCATGATTAAACTCAGGAGGAACTTCATCTAACGATCTAACGTAGGCATTCAACCCCTCAAGATAAGCATCAGCAATCCAATCCCCATCACTGGCTGGAAGCTCTGTCAGACCTCCGTGTACATTAAATGCCCTTTGAAAAGCATCTTGTTGAATAAATCGTTCTCCTAATAGGGCAGCTGCCTCACCGTTTGCGAAGGCACAGCTTAGATGAATTTGCCACAGCCTTTCATAACCTGCTGCGTAACCCATTCCTCTGTAAGCGTCGGCAACAGAGCTGGCATAGACATGTGGAATTCCTAATTTATCCCAAACTATTTCAAAGGGAGCATCAGCTTCTACAACTTTATATTTCAAAATATACCTTTTGACTAAACAATAAACTCCTTATCCATATTGCTTAATTAAATTTAATGCCCAATCAATTATTGCAGGATTGGTTTCACTATCCAAGATAAACTCTTGGCCAGGGCCTTTATTGGTATTCACTAAAAAATTTTCTTTATTAGTCCACTCAAGTCTATTTAAAAAAAGTCTGTTTTTATTAATAATTGAATCTTTAAAATATTCCTCGGGTAACTTCCACATTGACCTAGTGTGATCGGGTGAAGTTAAAATTAAATCTTCAGCTGAATTCTTAAAAAGACCAAACCCTTTCAGATTAGTTCTTTTATCCGCAATGGTTAAATCCTTGCTACCAACATAAATGGTATTGTTGCTATACATTGATCGATCTCCATAACCATGAGGATGTTTTATTTTTTTTGAACTTAAGTATCTTTTAATCTCTTCATCCCCTCTAATTATTTTGGATATCTGTAACCAACCAAAAATATGATGTAAGTCCTTTCCTTTTGAAGAGAATTTTTTGAACCAACCAAAGAATAAAAATAAATCACCCAAGCCCACGCAAGAATTTCTCAATTCAGTTTGAGCTGAACTCGCTTGACCAAACACTCCAATATTTTCATTCAGTGCTGGGTCGTAATGACAATAATCATTATCTGAAACTTGCCTTACTGATGATTCTTTCAGCGCTTCACTTCCAGATATCCCATTAAAAAATAGATCTTTATACTTTGTAGGAGATTCTTGGTTTTGTGGGATAGGAATTGAAAAAATCCTATCATCACTAAAGATAGGTGATGGCCTTCCTCCGAACTTTGAATCAAAGCCCTTTCTACTTAAAATAATTCTTTTCATTCATTATTATGATAGTTAACGTTCCACCAAGATGTTGATGGATAACTAAATACTAGCCTTGAGTCGAGCTATTATTAAAGGCAGCTGAGCCTGGCCCCGAAAGGGTTCAGAACCTAACAAAAAAGTCGGTGCCGTGCTTATTGATTGGGCTAGCGAAGCCTCCCTTGCTCTATCAAGGTGCTCAAGTCCTTTACTCTCAACATATTTCTGCCACCCATTTAAAAATGTTTTGTCTTGGATGGCTTTTTCGAACTCGTCTTGTGTAAGTTTAGTTGCCAGAAACAACGGTTCAATATCTTGAGGCGAATCTATTTTGCCTTCTTTCTGCCAAAGATGAACAAAAACTTGTTGCACATAATCATCGATGGCATCGTTGCTGGCCCGCACCTCATGCTGCAACCAAAGTAATCCCATGTCAGCAAACTGACAATCAGTTTCGCGGTAAATATTAGTTAGATCATGGGACGCATATCTCTTGATATCGTTGGCATGATACTCACCGCGAATACGATAATGCTTAGTGCTTCGGTCCTCGTTAGCAACCTCATCTGCTGGTACTTTTAAAGGTTTACTCACAAAGGGTCGCCAATCAACTGAGATCCCTTCATCTTTTAGAGCAAGAATGCTTTGCAAAGCGAGATAACTTTGGGGGCTCTTAAAATCAAAAAAAGTGGTTAACTGCAGAGGTGCTACCTTTAACTCAGGTACTGTTCTTGGATCCGCTGCAGATTTGGTAAGTGCCTCTTCATCCACCTCAGGATTGAGGAGATAGGCCACATCTGGTGCTGGGCCCTGACGACCCTTTAACAGCCAACTAATGCGAGGTAGATGTTCTCGTCCAAAAAATTTTTCATGCTGAGGATCAGTTTCAGACTGACCAGGTAAAATATAAGTGGGAACTCCATATATCCCAGCATCAAAGAATGATTGCTGTAAACGGCTGTTTAAGGCAGCACCTTCAGACTCAGCATACGCAAGAAATCCATCGGTAGGCGCATCAATTTGTTCAAGCAGAGCAAGAATTGCTGCTATGTCTTCGGCATCAAACTCTCGTTTCCAGAAAGAATCGTAAATTTTATCGATATACCTTTCAAGGCAACTGTTTTCAGCGCATTGTTCCGTTAGATTAGCAAAGTTCTTTAACCAGAGAAGTCCAATGGCTGGTAAATCTGTGTTCCAAATTTTTACTGTACCTCGTATAGTCTTATCACTTAAGTTCGCGTAACGACGACAATCAAAGTAAGCGTACTTAACATCAGACCATTGCTCTTCTGTACGATTTTGTTTTGCAACTTTTTTACCTCCTTTACCTAACTTTGCTGAACCCAAATAACTTGGAATATCCAGTACAAAAGGACGCCAATCAGCAACTATACCTAACTCCTTTAGCATGTTTCTTGTCGGTTCAATCGACAAGTATGCATAAGGACTCTTTAAGTCAATGTAGATGATAAGTGGAGCTTCTGACTTGAGAGGTTCTATCGCATCCTTAACAAGATTATCCTTATTTTGATTCATTAAAATACTCAAATTCTAGCGTTGAGTGTGTAATTTTAAATTGGTCTTTTAGCATTTTCTTCAATTTTGCTTTAATTAGTTCAACCTTTTGCAATTCATTGGTAGCAACAACAACATGAGCTTCTAAAGCAATACGATGTTCATCTAAATTCCAAATATGAATATGATGAACATCTTCTACGTCCTCAACTTGTTCCATGGAAGATTTTATTTCGCCAGAAGATAAATCCTCAGGAGTTCCTTCCATTAACAAATGAATGGTTTTAGGCAGCATTATCATGCCCTGCCACAAAACAAAGCCTGCAATTAGAAAGGTAAGCAATGTATCAACCCAATACCATTGGTAAAGTAAGATCAAAGCTCCTGCAATAATGACTCCTATGGAAGTTAAAGCATCAGTAAGGTTATGAAGAAAAGCTGCCTTCATGTTCAAGCTATTTTTTGACATCCTATAAGTAATCAAAGCTGTAACCATATCCACAACAAAAGCTACTCCTGCAACCACTACAATTATTAGACCTGTCACAACTTGTGGTTCTACGATTCTCCATACTGCTTCATAGATTAAATAAAGACTAACAGTGATTAAAAGAGTTAAGTTGATGAGAGCAGCTATAACTTCAGCTCTTTGGTATCCAAAACTTTTAGATTCATCGGCTGGTCTACGACTTATTTTTCTAGCAAATAATGCTATTCCAAGTGAAGCTGCATCACTTAAATTATGCAAGGCATCAGCTATAAGGGAAAGGCTTCCTGAAATAATTCCACCAATGACTTGAGCAAATGTTAATAAAACATTAATGCCAACCGCTAATAACAAACCACGATCACTTTCTGGTTCATGATGATAGTGATGTTCACTCATATTAAGCTATTGATTTATAGAGCTTGTCTCATCTCTTGACCCACTTTGATAAAACCGTATTTCTCATAGAAACCTCGATTGTGTTTAGTGGATTCAAGGATATAAAGACCATATTCTTTACAACCTCTTGCCTTGGCAAGGTTAATGGTTTCTTCGATTAACAATCCTCCAATATTCTTTCCTCTTGCTTCTGAATCAACAACCAATTCCTCTAACTGACAATATTCTCCGTTATATCTCAAGGCAAGATTGAAAGAAATAGATGCCATGCCAAGAACCTTCCCGTTTTCTTCAGCAACGACCAGACTACCTCTCTCATTAGAAATTAAATGTTCAAAAGTTTCGGAGTCAAAAATTTCATGAGGATCAGAAGTAGCTTTAGCTAAAACGTCGAGTAATTCAGAGCAACGCTGTTGATCCTCCAATTTTGCTAGTCTTAAAGTTACACTCATTGTTTATTACCACTCAATAATTAACTTATTTTAACGTTCTCAATTTAAATGCGAGAAATCCCAAAATAAGGCTCAAGACCAAAGAGATATTAGCAGGGATGGTAAAACCCCAAACTGAAATTACCCCTCCAATAAAAAAATTTATTAAATGGACGATAGATACTGCAGTAAAAATAATGGCTGCACTCTTTGTGATATAAATATTTTTCACCTTGCAACTCTCACTTTCCAGTTTTCAAGCTACATAATCTTTTCTTTAATGGCATGAAGCATCATATTTTTTTAATCTGTAGTAGTTATAGGGCAAAGGAGTGAAAAAACCAGCAACTAGCATTAACGGAATGACCCACCATACTAAAACTCCTCCAGCAAAAACTACATCCACAACATTCATAGCTAATTCCATAGCAACCATAGAAATGAAAGACATCCCCATTGCTGTTTTGAAAGCTTCAGGTAAATTCATTTGACGAGACAATATAAAGGTTTCAAGCATGATAGATGTGATCAGCCCATTGATTATTGCAAGACTCATTATCCATAAGAGAGGAAAAGGTATCTGGGTAACTTGAAAGAAGAAAATAGTTCCAAAGTCCCCAATAGAACACCCCAGTAGACACCAGAGTGTATTAACAGATGACTTTTTCCAGGTAGATTTACAGGTCCAAGATATTGATTCTGCGGTTGATATACTCATAAACCTACCCTATTTTATATTACCTTACAGAAATTATTTATTGGTTTTAATCTCTATTTTTATATCTAAATCTTCTGGTAAAACTTTGAGGGCTTCGCTCAGTGCTGCTTCTACAGTAGCTGCAATATCAGATGGTAAGTCTTTGGTTATTTCATCTGAATTAATATGTAATTTCATTTCTGATTTAGAGTCTTCATCAATGATAATTTCTTTATGAATTAGCTCCCTAACTTCTTTTCCTTCAGAAGGAGACTTAAGTATTTTGATTTGCGCGTGTTTTTTGTCATGCCCATCACTCCCTGAAAGGAGAATAGCCCCTCCTACCAAGACACCTATTATGATAGAGCCTATAATCGTATCGTTAAATTTCATTATTTTTTAATTTAAGAATAGGAGGCGCCCTGTTTATACTCGGAACGATTGTGGTATCTTTAGCAATGACACCCCTCCTACAAGAATTATTGTACATTAAAAGAGTTTACCTTCTTCACTCATAAGTGAGGTCAGATTAAGCTCAAATCCTACTCAATAGCTACCACTTGTTTTTCTTTCGTTTATAGTAAGATCAATTCGTATACTTTTTAATCTGGAGAAGTTTTTAAAAATGACAATTTACCCCAATCTTTCTAAAGGTTTTTTGGTAGTTACGCTCATTTCTCTTTTCAGTGGCCTACTAATTTCTACTGATAACATGTCAGCAGTTCCGATTTTACAGCCGGGGGCTCCTGGCGAAGCTACTCGAGAACTGGATGCCGAAACAGCAGTGAATATAGCCAATTCTTCTTATACTGTTGCTGATGTCGATTTCATGCAGGACATGATTATCCATCATCACCAAGCTCTAGTGATGTCGAGACTCGCAGCACAAAGTACCAATAACCAGGCAATTTTAGACTTAGCTGGGCGTATCGATGTTTCGCAGAAAGATGAAATTAGTTTCATGCAGGGCTGGTTAAAAAAACGTGAAGAGCAAGTATCTGACCCCACATCAGAACACTTAGAACATACTCACCACACTATGATTGGTATGGCGACTCCAGAACAAATGACTCAACTCGCTGAGTCAAAAAGTACAGACTTTGACCGACTTTTTTTAACACTAATGATTGATCATCACGACGGTGCAATAAAAATGGTCGAGGAGCTTAGAGAGCAACCTGGTTCAACCTATGATCCCATTCTCAATGAATTTGTCTCCGATATAACCAACGATCAAGCAGTTGAAATTGAACGAATGAACGCTTTATTAATAGGTCTTTCAAATGATCCCCGGGCCGGTTTAGCTTCAGGTCTTTATGATGCAGAAGAGGCGATCATGAATATGCAACTTATAGAATCCCAACGTAAGCCCTTGGGATTCTATGACCCTGCAAATCCAGCAGAACGCGGGGCTGAAGAATTGGATGAAGATAAAGAAATAAAAGATGGAGAAGTTACTGAGGGAGATGAAGAGAAGGCTCAGTCTATCGAAGAAGATGCAAAGAGTAGACGTTATCCAATGCTCAGTTTCTCAAACACAGACATGGCTTTCCGTGACGATATACTAGTAACTGGAAGCTACCATGGCTTCAACATATATCGTATCAATGAGATAGGTTTGCCGAAACTTATAACCTCTGTTATTTGTCCCGGAGGTCAAGGTGACGTTTCCATTGTTGGAGACCTGCTGATTTATTCGGTTGAGCAAACTCGTGGCCGAGTTGACTGTGGTTTAGAGGGAGTAACTTCAGATGCGAGTCCTGACCGTTTCCGTGGATTACGTATCTTTGATATCTCTGATTTGAGTCGCCCAAAACAAGTGGGCGCAGTGCAAACTTGTCGTGGCTCTCATACTCATTCAGTTGTAACTGGTCCTAATCCTGACGGCAAGATTCTGGTTTATAACTCAGGCACCGGAGGCGTTCGCGAAGAGGAGGAACTCGAGCAATGTATTGAGGACATTCCCGGTGATGACCGCACTGCCCTATTTCGTATCGATGTAATTGAAATACCAGTGGATGATCCCTCTCAGTCTCGAATCATTAACAGCCCCGCAGTATTTGCCGACCCTGAAACAGGGACACTGGCTGGACTCTGGCGTGGAGGGGATCATGGTGAAGATTCTCAGGAGACTGAGATCACAGATCAGTGCCATGATATAACAGTATTCCCATCAGCTAACTTAGCTGCAGGTGCTTGTTCTGGAAATGGTATCCTTTTTGACATCACGGACCCAAGTAACCCTGAGCGAATCGATGTGGTTACTGATACAGGGTTTGCTTACTGGCACTCTGCAACTTTCAATAATGAAGGTACCAAGATATTGTTCACTGACGAATGGGGTGGCGGTGGCCGTGCACGTTGTCGAGCTTGGGATCCATTAAATTGGGGTGCAGATGCCATTTATGACATTGTTGATGAAAAACTCGAATTTAGAAGTCACTACAAGATGCCAGCCCCGCAATTAGAAACAGAAAATTGTGTGGCTCACAACGGTTCGATCGTCCCTGTGCCTGGCCGCGATATCTTTGTCCAAGCCTGGTATCAAGGTGGAATCTCTGTGATCGATTTCACTGATTCAGCAAACCCTATAGAGATTGCATACTTTGATCGTGGACCGATAATGGAGGAGGAATTGATAACAGGTGGTTATTGGTCTGTTTATTACTACGAAGGTGCTATTTATGGCACAGAGATCACCCGAGGATTAGACATACTAAAGCTGATACCAAGCGAGTATCTGAGTGAAAACGAGATTGCAGCAGCTGAGCTAGCATATCCATTGATTGGCTCTCGTCGTCTTTTCAACCCGCAACAACAAGTGCCTATGACCTGGCCTGCAAGACCAGTAGTGGCGCGCGCTTACATAGATCAGTTACTGAAAGATAAAGCTCTAGAAGAGGATACAGCACAAAGCATTATCGAAAGGCTTGACCTCGTAGATGTTGCGATGGAGAAAGGTGGTAATAATAGGCTTGCCAGACAGATAAATAGGCTTGAGTTATCTGTTGATGCTCTGAATGTTAATGCAATGACGCAACATCGACTTGAGAAATTAAATGCCACACTAAAGGAGATCGCTGAAGGTCTTAGTAAGTAACTATTCCCACTTAATTGTTACCTAATGCTTATCTTGCAGAAGAACCTCTTCAGGCAAAATAAATGCTCCTCTTTCGAGATGCCACATTTGTGATACTTGATTAATTGCTAGATCAGAATAGAGATGAGGAAATAGTCCACTAAGTTCACCTTTTGGAACTGGATCTTCAAAAATAAGTGAATCTTTGATCTCTTCTTGTTTAAGCTGAAGCAGAACTAATTTTTCATGCTGAGTAAAGAAAAGAGATAAAATTGTTGCCAGTTGACTGGAGGTTGAAAGATGAATAAAACCATCCTTTTTATCTAATTCCGTGACTACAAAACCTGTTTTGGAGGCATTTTCCCACTCCTCAAGTGTTAATATCTTGTAGACATCATTTACCAATCTAAATTCACCTCTAACATTAGCCTCTGCTGCTGCGAGAAAGGGTACCAGAAAAATCAGACTCACTAACAACCATTTTAGGTTTAAAGGAATTTGCTTCACCAGTTATCAATCTTTCAGAATATAAGTGGAATTATTCTTGCTTTTACCTTTTCAGAATATTCCTTGTAACCATCTAGCTCAGCTAAAAGGGTTTTTTCTTCTATCCTTATTCTAAAACCAAGTGCAATCAATAGAATCAGAATACTTACAGCCAAGGAAAGAGTTGTCCCCAACCAAAGATTGGTCCCGATCATCCATAAAATAAAGCCAGAATACATTGGGTGTCTTACATAGGCGTATAAACCAGTGTCAGCAACTGTTTGGCCTCTTTCTTCTTGGATATGTACAGTAGGCTCAGCAAATTCATTTGCAGCCATAGACCCCATGAATACTAGTAAACCTAAAACAAATACGAATAAACCTGAGAACTTCAGAGTTCCAATAAATGCTGGAGTAATATGAAGATAAAAGACATCTATAGGGCATGCTAACAAGCCTATTCCTAAAGCTGAAAACATTAAGGTGGTTGCCAGCTTATCTTCCCGAGGTTGTTTTTTTGTCTCCATATTCAATCTAGCTTCAATACTAGCTGGACGCTTCACGAGTAGATAAGCTGATCCTGTAGTTACAATTACGAAATAGATTGCTCCCCAAATTAAGGCATCGTGCCAATAAATGGTCCAAGCCGGTAGTAACAGCAAGGCAATTAACAACAAAGTCTGAATAGATATTCCTACTATAGTTTTAATAATTAACATTTTTTCTATTAGTCTTGCATACCAGC